>NZ_RZSV01000006.1:0-57198 GCF_004023205.1 Mesorhizobium sp. M1A.F.Ca.IN.020.03.2.1
GCGGGCTTGTGGCTGCCCTTTCCCTCTCTCCCCAGGTCGCGTGGGCCGACGAGGTGGTGGAAATCAGAATGCGAGGCCGCGACGACGGCTCACAGGTCTGGTTCGACCCGATCGGCATCCTGGTCGAACCGGGACAGACGGTGCGCTGGACGAATCTCAATTCCGGCAATTCGCACACGGCGACTGCCTACAGTCCGACGAACTTCGAGAGACCGCGCCGCATGCCCAAGGCGGCAAAACCGTGGGATTCCGATTACCTCCTGCCCAATGAGAGCTTTTCGGTCATTTTCACCGAGAAGGGGGCCTATGACTACTATTGCATCCCGCATGAGCACGCCGGAATGGTCGGACGTATCATCGTCGGAGCGCCCGAGGCACATGGCTGGACCGAGCTGGTTGGCCCGAATGGCGTTCTGCCGGAGGCGGCCCTCAAGGCATTTCCGAAAGTCGAAGACATCATGACACGAGGGTTCGTCCGGCGCGATCAGACCATGCCTACGGGACCGGGCTGAAACAAGGAAGGATTGGATACTGCGTCAGACCGGGGCACGAGTTCCCGGCTGTCGTCGATTGGGGACGGCTCTCATGACAGGCGACGTGCATACATGCGAAAATCAGTCGCGGTCTCAAGCTGGGCGAGGCGGGCGCTCTCAGTTGCTGGACGCTTCTATCGATGGCTGGGCCGTAGTCGAGGGACGCGAGCGTGCGAGGAATCGCCTTGCTGCATTGGGGGAGATGACTGGCGGCATTGCGCATGACTTCAGGAACCTGCTGGCGGTCATCGAGTCCGGCCTGAGGCTTGCCGAAGCAAGAGCCGACGAGCCCAACCGTGTGAGGGCCTGCATCACGCTGGCGCGAGAAGGAATCAATCGCGGGATCGATTTGACCTCGCAGCTCCTCGCCTTTGCAAAGCACCAGGAACTTGATGCTCATGCTGGCGACGTGAATGAATTCCTCAGATCCTTCGCGCCTTTGCTGAGGTACGGCGGCGGACCCGATGTGCGCGTCGAGCTTGAACTCGGTGCAGAAACTCCCGACTGCCTGATCGATCCCGCATTGTTCGACACCGCAGTGCTTAATCTCGTCGTCAACGCGCGCGATGCCATGCCAAATGGCGGCGAGATCAGAGTCATCACCGGACCGTTGGTGCAGGAGACCGCGACACCCGATCCGCCGGGGCCGGGAACCTATGTCTGCGTTAGCGTCAAGGACCAAGGTTGCGGCATGACCGCCGAAGTGTTGCGAAACGCGTTCGATCCTTTCTTCACCACGAAGGGTGAGGAAGGTACCGGCATGGGGCTGCCGCAAGTGCGCGCATTGATGCGTATGATCGGCGGCCATGTTCGCATTGCAAGCGAGCCGGGGATTGGGACGACAGTCGACCTGCTGTTCCCGTCAATCCGACCGGATGTCAAAGCCTCGTCAAGAATGACTAGAATTTAACGTCGCCGCCTGCAACGGCATGTAATCCTGACAGGGCAGGACCTACTACGCTCTCATCCGCACTCGCGGATTGCACCGCGTACACCGGATAGGAGAACTGGGGCATTTCAGGCACAAGATGAAGCCGGCCGGCTTCTATGTGAGGTTGCACAGAGCTCATTCGGAAATATCCGGACCCGCCAGCGGCCAGAACATAGTTCAATCCGAGCGGACCGAGGTCGAAGGAAAGATCCGGCGCAGCACTCGGGAAATTCACGCCGTGATGAAGCTCAAAATCCGGCCCCCAATCCATATAGACATAATCGGATCCGTCCAAGAGTTGCGCTTCGGGGTTGGTGGTCGCGAGAACCAGTTTTTCCTCAAGAAGCAGATCGATCTTCAAGCCCGGTCTGTGTGGGGGCGCGTACATGATGGCTATGTCGACCATTCCCGAGGCGACCTGGTTGATCAGGTCCTGTGGCACGTCGACGTGTACTCGCAGCGCGATATCCTGAAGCGAGCGGCGCATCCAGCGGACCCAGTCGAGCAGAAGAGGTTGCGCAAGGCTGACTTCGCTGCCGACCGTCAGAACAGCCCGGCGTCCCGTAGGCACGGCAACCTGGTGAAGGGTGCGTTGCCATAGTTGGACGAACATCGGAGCGTGCCGCAGAAATTGCTCACCCGCGGGCGTGAGCGAAGCGCCACCTTTGTGGCGAACGAAGAGTGGTCGGCCCAATTGTTGCTCGAGGTTGCGGATCCGTGCGCTGACGGTCGTCTGGGCGACGTTCAAGCGCTCCGAGGCGCGAATGAAGCTCCCGGTCGAGACGATCTCAACAAAGGTGCGAGCGAGTTCGATATCCATGACCGCTAATAGCATAAAAATTGCGCTTAAATGTCAATGAATTTCGTTTGCCACATAGTAGGCGCGAACATTAGGCTCTCCGAATACTCACCGGATTGAGCGCTGAATGCGGCGCAGCGCCGGGATGGAGCGGGCATAGGCCTCTCCATCCTCACCCCCGTTTTGCCCGCGGTGTCACAGGAGCGATCATGTCGACGAAAGAAAAGAACGGCCAAGGCGATGTCGGACGTCGTGACTTTCTAAAACTGTTCGGCGCAGCCGGCGCGGCAGCGGGCACCCTGCCGTTTGGCGGATCCACATCGGCGGACGAGATCGTGGCAGCTGCCGCCACGGACACGAAGCACCATCACGCCGCCGAACCTCGTGCCCGAGGCAGTGGCTACGAATTCTTCAATGTCGACGAATCCGCCTTCGTCGAGGCGGCGGTCGACACGCTCATTCCAAAGGATGCGGCCGGTCCCGGAGCCAAGGAGCTTGGCGTGGCGACATACATCGACCGGCAGATGGCCAGCGGATACGGCAAGGGCGACCGGCTTTATCTGGAAGGGCCGTTCGGCGAGGGTACGCCCGGGCAGGGATATCAATTGCCGATGACGCCCTCGGAGCTGATCCGGGCGGGAATCGCCGACGTCAATGCCGTCGTACAGAAAAGCCACGAGAACAGCTTCGCGGCCCTTTCGGCAAAGGACCGCGCCGCCATTATGGCGGACCTTGAGGCCACGAAGATCGAGCTTCCAACGGTGCCCGCTGCAACCTTCTTCAGCCTCCTTCTGCAGCTCACGATCGAGGGTTATTTCGCGGACCCGATGTACGGCGGGAACAAGGACGCGGCTGCCTGGAAGATGATCGGCTTCCCCGGCGCAGATGCCATGTACGCGGACAAGATCGAGCCGTTCCGGAACAAGCCCTACAAGGCTGAACCGAAGGGCATCCAGGACCTCATTTGATCGCCGCAAGAAAAAGGAGACTTTGACATGGCCACCAAACTGAACCCGGTCGATGTGCTGATTGTCGGTCTTGGATGGACAGGCGGCATCATTGCCAAGGAGCTTGCATCCACCAAGCTCAAGATCGTCGCCCTTGAGCGGGGAGGCCCGCGTGACACCAATCCGGATTTCATCGATCCTGAAATCCACGACGAACTGCGCTACGCCGCCCGCCACGACCTCATGCAGAACGTGCGGCGGGAAACCATCACATTCCGCAATAGTGAATCGCAAACGGCGCTGCCGATGCGTCAACTCGGCTCGTTCTTGCCAGGGCAGGGTGTCGGCGGTGCCGGCGTGCATTGGAACGGCGTGACCTGGCGCTGGCTCGAATGGGATCATCAGGCGCGCACCCGGACCGTCGACAAGTACGGCGAAAAGATCATCCCTTCGGACATGCACCTGCAGGACTGGCCGATCACCTATGACGATCTCGAACCCTATTACGACAAGTTCGAAAAGACCTGCGGCACCTCCGGCAAGGCCGGCAATCTCAACGGCAAGAAAATCGACGGCGGCAATATCTTCGAGCGCGCGCGTAAGGAGGATTATCCCAACCCGCCAATGATCGCCGCGCAGAGCATGGTGATGTTCGAGAAGGCGGCCCGCAATCTCGGCTACCATCCCTTCCCAAACCCCTCGTCCAACGCGTCTCGCGATTACGTCAATCCCGATGGCGTGGCGTTCGGCCAATGCCACTACTGCGGCTACTGCGAGCGTTTCGGCTGCGAGGCGAATGCAAAGGCCAGCCCGCACTTCACCGTTATTCCGCTGGCGCTGAAGAATCCGAATTTCGAACTGCGCACAAATTCGATCGTGCTGAAGATCAATCTCGATTCGACCCGCAAGAAGGCCGTCAGCGTCAGCTATCTCGACGCTCGCGGGCGAGAATTCGAACAACCTGCCGACCTTATCATCCTGTCGGCCTACGCGCTCGGGAACGTCAACCTGCTGCTGCAGTCGGGGATCGGCGTTCCTTACGATCCCGCCACGGGTAAAGGCGTGGTCGGCCGAAACTATGCCTACCAGTGCGGCGGCGGGGCTACCGCCTTCTTCGACAAGAAGACCATCCTGAACCGCTTCATGGGCGCCGGCGCGCTCGGCACCTGCATGGATGATTTCAACGGCGACAACTACGATTTCGTGAAGGCCGGATACATCGGCGGCGGCGGTATCAGTTGCAGCAACTCGGGCGCCCGGCCTATCCAGTCACATCCGACACCCCATGGCACGCCGCGCTGGGGCTCGGACTGGAAGAAAGCAGTGGTCGACAACTATGACCATGCTGCCAACGTTGGCAATCAAGGCGCGGTGATGGCCTACAGGCAGAACTATCTCAGCCTCGATCCGACCTATACGGACATCTTCGGACGCCCGCTGATGAGGATGACGTTCGATTTCCAGGATAACGAAATAAAGCAGATGAACGGCCAGGCCGACATTTGCGTGAAGATCGCCAAGGAGATGGGTGCGATCAGGGTCGACCGGAGCATTCCGCCGGTGCCCTATTCCATCGTTCCCTATCAGAGCACTCACAATACCGGCGGGGCCGTTTTCGGCGCCGACCCCACCACCAGTGTCCTGAACAAACATCTTCAGGTCTGGGATGTCCCGAACGTATTCGTCACCGGCGCCTGCGTATTTCCGCAGAACGCCGGGAAGAATCCGACCGGACCGGTGGGCGCTCTTGCCTATTGGGCGGCGGACGCGATCAAGAATTATCTGAAGAACCCCGGCCCATTGGTTCCCTCCTGAGGCAAGTCTGCCGGGTCCGGATCCAAGCTTCGGATCCGGCAGGCTGTGCGTTTCGAATACCGACATAACCAGGGTGGCTTGGCGGCAACCAAGCCGCCCCTCATTGAAAGCACGCGAAGATGAGATCAACCATTCTTGGATTGACGACCGCGGTTCTCAGCGCAGTCGGATCTGCGCAGGCGCAGGACAAATCTCCTGGCGATGCTGACGCCGGCGCCTCGGTCTTCAAGAGATGCATGGCCTGCCATGCGGTCGGGCCCGACGCCAAGAACGGGTAGGGCCGGTATTGAATGGCGTCGTTGGCCGTGCGGCAGGCACTTACCCTGGTTACAGCTATTCCGCGGCGAACAAGAATTCGGGCCTGACCTGGGATGAACCGACGCTGACCACATATCTGCACGCGCCGCGCAAGTTGGTGCCCGGCACGAAGATGACATTCGCTGGTCTCAGCAAAGACCAGGAGATCGCCGATGTGATCGCCTATCTGAAACAGTTCAACGCCCAAGGACAGAAGGCCTCTCCCTGAGGCAGGGACGATCTGTCCGGCTTGCAAAGCACAATCTTATGAAATTCCTCCTGCATCAGGGCCTGGGGTATTCGACCGTTCATCAGATCGGCGACTACCTGCGAAGCCACGGAACCGGCCATCACTGGATCGAACGGTATCGGGGTAGCATCTTCGTCATCGTATCCGATCAAGCCGACGAGACGATCCTTCGAAACGAGTTCTCCGGGCTTCTCGATGCCGTCAACGAAAGGAGACGGACGGATGAGCGGAAGAGCCATCGACGAGAGCATAAAACTGAAGCGCGCCTATGAGAGCCCAGCTGCCGACGATGGCACGCGGGTGCTGATTGACCGGCTTTGGCCGCGCGGGGTCAAGAAGATCGATGCCGGCATTGACTGCTGGATGAAAGAACTCGCGCCAAGCACCGAGCTTCGGAAATGGTTCGGACACGATCCCGCCCGCTGGGACGAATTCCGTCGGAGATATGCGGCGGAAATCCACGCGCATGGCGATGAGCTCGACCGGCTCCGCGACCTGATACGACACGGCCCTGTCACGCTCGTCTACTCGGCTCATGACGAGGCCCACAACGATGCCGTCGTCCTGAGAGAGATTTTGCTGGGACATCGCTAGAGACGTCGCGCCGCCCTGCCTTTGTGCCATCAAGGACATGGGGCGTGTGACCACTACAGCGGGTTCAAATCACTTTTCTGGAACCAAACCGAGCAAGGTTCATCAAATCATCGAGGAGACGCACAATGAAATTCTTTGTCGATACAGCCGATATATCTGAAATTCGCGAGCTTGCCGCGGCAGGCTTTGTCGATGGGGTGACCACGAACCCGTCGCTCATCTCGAAGACCGGTCGGCCGATCAGGGATGTGATCAAGGAGATCTGCGGGACGATCGAAGGCCCGGTTTCAGCGGAAGTCACCGCGACCGACTTCGACGGCATGATTGCCGAAGGAGAGCGTTTGGCGAGCATCGCGACCACCGTGGCCATCAAGGTACCATCCACCTGGGATGGGTTCAGGGCTTGTCGGGCGCTCGCTCGCCTCGGCCACAAGGTCATGTCACGCTGTGCTTTTCCGCAAACCAAGCATTGCTTGCGGCCAAGGCGGGCGCGACGTTCATTTCGCCCTTCATCGGCAGGCTCGACGACCTCGGATTGGACGGCATGGAAGTGGTCCGGGAAATCCGCGCGATCTACGACAACGACGCATGCTTCACGACGGAAATCCTGGCTTCTTCAATACGCACTCCACTCCATGTCAAAGCTGCGGCAATTGCAGGCGCCGATATTGCGACCATTCCCCCAACTGTACTTCGGAGCCTTGCCAAGCATCCACTCACCGACAAGGGGTTGGCATCCTTTCTCGCGGACTGGGGCAAGACCAGGCAAGCGATCCTTTAAAACTTGCTGGCCGGCGGTCCGACTTGAGCCGTGAGCAGCCCAAGGGACGGGCTGGTCGAGAACACGCGCCGTGGTGACACCGACAGCCTCAAAGTGGCCGGCATGTTCACTTTGTCCTCACTTCGTCCGTCCATCACATGCTCCTGGAATCCAACACAAAAAATGCATTCAATCGCTCACTAAATTCGTTTGCATGGTGCCCTGGATGGCAGGAGACTGGGACGTAGCGGTTCCGCTTTAGTCGGGAGCTCCGGTGAAAACGAAAGCGTCGGTCTGAAGGCGCGCCTGGATGGAACATGTTCAGGGCGTGCGAAGTCTATCGAGGCTCCAGTTATCGATCTTGCGCTGAGAATCGCCAACGGAGACGAAAATGGCTGGGAGCCATTCGAAGGCAAACGGTCCGGATCTGGTTCAGGGCATCGCGATCGCCGATCTTGAGGATGGCGGCAAGCTCGTCGGCCATTGCGGCGACGAGCAGGTGCTGCTGGTGCGCCGCGGGAGCGAGGTATTCGCGGTCAGCGCGACATGCACGCATTACGGCGGGCCGCTCGTCGACGGTCTGGTAGCAGAAGACACGGTTCGGTGTCCGTGGCATCACGCGTGCTTCGATCTGCGCACGGGCGAGGCGCTGCGCGCGCCCGCCTTCAGCCCGCTCGCCTGCTGGTCTGTGGAACAGCGAGAAGGCAAGATATTCGTGGTCGAGAAGCGTAAGCGAACGGCACCGGTGGTGCGAGATGGCGGTGCGGCTCCGGAAAGAATTGTCATTGTCGGGGGTGGCGCGGCTGGTTTCGCTGCCGTCGAGACACTGCGGCGTGAGCAATACCAGGGCAGCATCACCATGATCAGCGATGACCAGGCGCCGCCCGTCGACAGACCGAACCTCTCAAAGGACTATCTCGCCGGCAGGGCGCCGCAGGATTGGATTCCGCTGCGCGGCGAGAAGTATTATTCGAAAAACAACATCGACCTGCGTCTCGACACAAAGGCCGACCGCATCGACCCGCGGTCCCGCGAGGTTGTGCTGTCGGATGGCAGCACGATTTCTTACGAAAGGCTGCTCCTTGCCACGGGGACCGAACCAGTTCGGCTTGCTACCCCCGGAGCCGAGCAATCATTTGTCCACACGCTGCGCTCTTTCGCCGACTGCAAGGCGATTATCGAGCGGGCCGCGAATGCGCGACGCTGCGCCGTGCTCGGCGCCAGTTTCATCGGCCTCGAGGTTGCGGCGGCGCTGCGCTCGCGCGGCATCGACGTTCATGTCGTAGCGCCGGACAGACGGCCTATGGAGCGGGTCCTGGGTCCGCGGATGGGCGACTTCATCCGCGCCCTCCATGAGGAGAAGGGTGTCGTCTTCCATCTCGAGGCGACTGCGGCCAGCATCGACGGCAACAAGATGAAGCTCAGCAGCGGCGGCACGTTGATGGCGGATTTCGTCGTGGCCGGCGTCGGCGTCAGGCCACGCATAGGTCTCGCCGAAAAGGCCGGGCTCAAACTCAATCGCGGCGTTGCGGTGAACGCGTTTTTGGAAACAAGCGCGCCCGGAATTTTCGCGGCCGGCGACATTGCCCGGTGGCCCGATCCGCATAGTGGCGAGAATCTTCGGGTAGAGCATTGGGTGGTTGCGGAGAGACAAGGTCGCACCGCCGCACTCAACATGCTTGGCCATCGCGAGAAGTTCGCGGCTGTGCCGTTCTTCTGGAGCCAGCATTACGATGTGCCCATCAACTATGTCGGCCATGCCGAGCGATGGGACGAGATCTCGGTCGATGGAGACGTCGCGGCCAGGGATTGCCTGCTCCGATTCAAACGGGAGGGGCGCACGCTCGCTGTCGCCTCGATCTTCCGCGACCTGGAAAGTTTGCAGGCCGAGCTGGAAATGGAGCGCCAAACGGCAAGCTAGAACGCGCTCTCGAGCACGGGTGGGAGCGCACCGAGAATGACGCAGCCGAGCATGTCACCGTGACCGAAAGGAGACCGATCTATGTCCGCATTGCAACAGGACGTTGCCAGGGATTTGCAAATCATTGCGCCCACTCAGCATCATTCAAAGATCGTCGAGTTCGCCAAGGAGGTTGCCGAACAAGAGTCCCATCAGATGCCGACGTCGGTCGCAATCTTCTCCGACAGCGGTCGTTGGTACTGCCAGGTCCGTCGCGGCAATGAAAAGACCCGGCCGATGGGCCCCTATACCAAACGAGAGGCTGAACGGGTTCAGGAAGTTCGCAGAGCCTTGATCGCCAAAAGAGGCACCGCTCGGATTATGTTCGAGTAGGCGGGGACCTGACGATCGCGCCGGCCGGCGAACTCCTCACTCCAGCCATCGTTCGTCCTTGAGGTTGTTGAAACCTTGCCGGATCTCGCGGCGGGCCCTGTTGACGTTTGCGTTCCGGCGCCGCGATCAACCGCAACCAACGGAAGGAAAGCCAACATGGGCTACAAGTCGATCGTTCTCAACCTCGACATCGACGGGATGGTCGCTCCTGTTGTCAAGCTCGGAGTCGATCTCGCCCAGCGCTTCGACGCGCGCCTGATAGGTCTGTCGGCCGCCGACGTTCCGCCGCCGGTTGTAATGGAAGGTGGAGTGGCCTTCGAAGGCGAGAGCATGATGCGCCAGCGCAAGAACATCAAGCAACGGCTCGAGGACCTCCACGCGCAGTTCGAAAGCATTGCTGGCACGACGGTTCATACGCAATGGCGTGGGACCGTGGGCAATCCGACCCGCTCGCTAATTGAATCGGCGCGGTTGGCCGATGTCATCGTCACAGCATCGCCGGAGGGTGCCAGTTTCGACGACGCGTATCGGTCGACCGACCTCGGCAATCTGATCCTTCAGGCCGGACGGCCCGTATTTGTGGCAGCGACCAACCAGGAGAATTTCCGCATCAACAAGGTTCTGGTCGGATGGAAGGACACGCGTGAAGCCAGGCGCGCGGTTCTAGATGCCATGCCCTTTTTGCGGATGGCTCAGGAGGTTCGGGTCATTACGATCGACGATGGCCCAACTGACCAAACCTGGAACGGGCTGGACGATGTTGTCGCCTTCCTGGACATGCACGGCGTAGAGGCCAAGGCGGAGGTGTTTCCGGAAAAATCCAATGGCCGAACGATCGCCGACGTCGCCGGCGCAATGAACGCGGATCTCGTCATATCCGGCGCCTATGGCCACAGCAGGTTCAGGGAGTGGATCTTCGGCGGCGCTACCCGCTCGCTACTTGAAGCTGATCGGCTGAACCGGCTCATGTCGAACTGATCGCCGGCACCGATGGCGGAGTGCATCCCACCTGCTGACAGATTTCGCGAACGCATCCCAGCCCGCTGGGTTGGTGCTCGTTAACCGTGACAAGCCTGCCGCCGGACCCTATCGCAAGAACTCAGGCTTGTTGTTGTTCGCCCTCGGTGGCGATCAACATCCAGTTCCGCTTCCTTGACTGGGTTTGACAGGCGAACGTCCACGTATCGATCATCTCAACGATCTCCCGGGGATCGCCGGCGACGACTGCATTGTCGGCAGAGCGTGTAACGCTGACCACGTCGGAAACGTATCGAACAACTATCTCAGCGGTGCCATTCTCCACGAAAGCATCGACAACCTTCGTTTCGTCTGTCCTGATGAAGGTGAGTTCCAGCATCTCTTGCCGATCGCGGCGTTCGACGATCACTCGCTCGAAGGCATCAAGCACTTCCGGCCCGACGAGGCGCTGCAATGTCTGGATGTCACTCTCCGCAAACGCCCGCAGTATCGCTTCATAGGCCCTCCTGGCGCCAGCCAGAAATGCCGCGGGATCGAAATCCGGGTCGATCTTGCGAAGCGCATCCTGGGACATGTCCGCACAGGATGTGTGTCCGGCACTTTCGTCCCGCCGCGCCGCTGCAGTGTCCCGCTTGGCCCTCTCGTCGTTCCAGCGGGAGAGGAGCTGGCTCCAACTCCCAAGCATTGCCCAATAAAGCGCGAGAATCGCAACGAGAAGGATCTGGCTGGTCGGGTCTGAGGTCTCGCTCATGACATTCACCCATCGACTTGTCGAAGATGCCCATATCAGTGGATCCGGGGCAGCCTTTCCCACTGATGGAATGGCGGCGGCGACGGCAGCTGCCATTCAAGTGTGGTCGCCCCTTCGCCCCACGGGTTGGCGCTGGCCGGGCGCTTGCGGCTGAAAGCTTCTGCGACCGCGACGAAGAAGATGAACAGCCCCGCGGTCGAGATGTAGGAGCCGATCGAGGAGACGAAATTCCAGCCGGCGAAGGCATCGGGATAATCAGCGTAGCGGCGCGGCATGCCGGCCATGCCGAGGAAATGCTGCGGGAAGAAGACGAGATTGACGCCGATGAACATCGTCCAGAAATGCAGTTTCCCGAGCGTCTCGCTGTACATGTATCCGGTCATCTTCGGGAACCAGTAGTACCAGCCAGCGAAGATGGCGAAGACCGCGCCCAGTGACAGCACATAGTGGAAGTGGGCAATCACGAAATAGGTGTCGTGCAACGAGCGGTCGATTCCGGGGCTGGCGACCATGATCCCGGTGACGCCGCCGACGGTGAAGAGCAAGACGAAGCCGATAGCCCACAGCATCGGTGTCTTGAACTCTATCGATCCGCCCCACATTGTGGCCAGCCACGAAAACACCTTCACGCCTGTGGGAACGGCGATGACCATCGAGGCGAAGGCGAAGTAGCGCTGGCTGTCGAGGGAGATGCCGGTCGTATACATATGGTGCGCCCAGACGAGGAAGCCGATCAGGCCGATCGCCACCATCGCATACGCCATGCCGAGATAGCCGAAGATTGGCTTCCTGGCGAAGGTCGAGATGACGTGGCTGATGATGCCAAAGCCGGGCAGGATCATGATATAGACCTCCGGATGGCCGAAGAACCAGAACAGGTGCTGGTAGAGGATCGGGTCACCGCCGCCATCAGGAACGAAGAACGTCGTGCCGAAGTTGCGGTCCGTGAGCAGCATCGTGATCGCTCCGGCCAGCACCGGCAGCGACATCAGCAGCATGAAAGCGGTCACCAGCATCGCCCAGGCAAGGAGCGGCATCTTGTGCATCGTCATTCCTGGCGCGCGCATGTTGAAGATGGTCGTGATGAAGTTGATCGCGCCGAGGATTGATGACGCTCCCGCAAGGTGGATCGAAAGGATGACGAGATCGACCGCGGGACCAGGCTGGCCGGAGGTCGAAAGCGGCGGGTAGAGCGTCCAGCCGCCGCCATGGCCGAGCGTGCCTGGCGCTCCCGGCACGAACATCGAGGTGATGAAGAGGATGAACGCCATCACCAGCAGCCAGAACGAGATATTGTTCATGCGCGGAAACGCCATGTCGGGTGCGCCGATCATGATCGGTACCATCCAGTTGCCGAAGCCGCCGATCAGGGCCGGCATGAGAACGAAGAAGATCATGATGAGGCCGTGGGAGCTGACCACGACATTGTAGGCCATCGGATCCCTGAATATCTGCAGCCCTGGCTCCTGGAGCTCTATCCGGACCAGGACCGAAAGCGCGGTGCCGAGAATCCCCGCCAAGATCGAGAAGATCAGATAGAGCGACCCGATATCCTTGTGGTTGGTCGAGTACAGCCACCTGACCAGAAACCGGGGCTTGTGGTCTTCCATCGCTGCCGCTGGATTCGACATGGTGCGCTACCTGCCTTTCATTGCAGGCAAGCCTGATGGCTCTCGCGAGGGACGGCATTCATCCGCCGCGATCGGAGAACCAGGCGCTGTCTGCTTCGTGTTTTCAGTCGTCCGTGACATTGCGTCCATCGCAATGTCGTGGGCTTTGGAGCCGATCGGGCGTAAGCCGATGGCCAGCGGTCCGCCTGTGCATGGCCGCGAGCTTTCTGTCGAAGAAACCGCCGCCACATTCCGAGGCGCCAGCTCCGTACCGCCCCAAACGTGCTACGGAGGGAAGAGGAAGGCAAACGGAATTAAATGCCGCGTAAGTGCAAATTTATTGCTCTTGCAAGCGAGCCGGTGGGAGGGGCGGGTCTTTAGGGATCAACAACCACAACGGAGCACAACTATGCCGGCAATTTCGACATCGGCGCCGAAGCTCGCCATATTGAGGCAGGTAAGCTCGAGGTCACGCAAGGCGCCGGAACTCATCTATTCGGGGGCATGCAGCGGGAGAGAGCGGACTGCGGGAGGCTAGGCGGATTTAAAGCGACGTTGTGAAATGATCGTTCCCCCCAGGCGCGAAGCCACATGGCTGGCAGGTGGATCGACAAGGAAAAAATGCCTTATCCGTTTTACACTATCGGTCATTCGACCAGGTCGATTCCGGAATTCGTTGCCCTGCTGCATGTGGCAGAAGTCGCCCTGGTAATCGACATAAGAACCGTCAGACGCTCGCGGGCGAACCCGCAATTCAACACCGAGGTGCTTGCGGAAAGCCTAGCTCCGTCCGGCATTGGATATGAGTACATTGCCGAGCTTGGCGGCCTGCGGGGCAAGGCGCATGACATTCCACCAATGCTAAACGCGTTCTGGATTAACCAGAGTTTTCACAACTACGCCGACTACGCGTTGTCGGCGGAGTTTCATGACGGCCTAACCCGGCTTGTATCGCTCGGCAGGGAGCGGCAGTGTGCCGTCATGTGCTCGGAAGCGCTGTGGTGGCGCTGTCACAGAAGGATCGTCGCGGACTACCTGATCAGCCGCGGCGAGTCCGTTTTTCATCTGATGAGCCATGACAAGGTCGTGCCGGCGAAACTCACCGACGGCGTGAGGGCAGGAGCCGATGGAATGCTTGTCTACCCGCCTTCACAGCCTTCGGCATAGTCGAGCCCTCAGGCAGCCGACGGCCCCGGGTCGTCGAACCCGGCGTTGAAAGCCGCCGCAACCTTGTTCTGAGCTTCGTCGTGCGGTTCATCGGAACGATGGACGGCCCGCGGACCGTGTCCATCCAGCCGCAGCGAATCCGATGCAGCAACTCCCGCCAGTTTCAGTCTCTCGCGCCTTGCGGCTTCTGGTTGGTAAACCACTTCATGCACCGTCAGCGTTTCAAGCATCCCGTCCGCTGTCGGAATGGACATCGACTGCCCCTTGGCCAGACCGAGCAACGCCAGGCCTCGCGGATTGGTGATAGGCAAAAGCATGCCAACCAGACCGCGCATCTGGTCATGTGCGACGATGCGGGTTTCGGCAGGACCGTCGTTCACCCGATAGGCCACGCGGCTGCTGAGTGTCACGACGTTCGCTGGGATGTCATCGCGAAACATGACAACTGCGCTCGAAATCTTCCGCTGGAGAATAGTCGAGAAGGTTTCGTCGCGGATCGGATGGCGTTCCCGTATCACTTGAAGAATCGTGTAATCCTTGGTGGTCAGTTGGCAGGTGTCTATATTGGGCATGGTACGTCTCCAGCCGGCCCGCACAAGGCGATCCGGCAACTGCAGTTGATCGGATGTGAGGAAGTACCCCTGTGCCGGACCGAGATGAGCCGGCGCAGGGGTCAGACTCCCGCGATCAAGCTGCCTGCATGATTGAGGAGACGGACGGAGACGCCCATGTCAGACGCTCGCCGCCATCGTTGGAGACGCAGGTGCGAGCTGACTGACTCCATCACCTTGCGGGGCGGGCTGGGTCACACCAAGCACCAACAGTTCGTGCCGGCGCCCGTCTCGGGCGGTCCACATGATTGACTGTCCAGCCGAGAGGCCGATCAGGGCTGTGCCAATCGGTGTAAGAATCGAAACCTTGCCTTCGGAGATGTCAGCATCGCCAGGGAAAACCAGCGTTACCGTTCTCCGATCACCGGTGTCGGGCTTGAACGTCACAGTTGAACCCATCCGGACGGTACCGGCGGAGACCCAACCATCGGCGACGATCCGCGCGCGCTCGAGCTCGGCGAGCAGCTCATCGGAAGCCTCCGGATATCGTGCGGCGAAAGTGCTCGCGAGCACCGATAAGCGCGCATGATCCGACTGCGAGATGCGGATATTCGGCTTGCGCCGGATTTTCGAGTTTTTCTGCATCTAATGCTCATATTTCTCCTGGCTCAGCCGCCATCAAAGGTGGCGGACAGGCGACTTCGGAAATTGATCCCAGTGCGCCAAAAGGTTGGAGCCCTGCTGATCCTAACATGTCGATTAAGCGGGCGCCCCGAGCCGAGGGGTAACGTGCGGTACCGGCTATCCGAAGTTGATCAAGGTCCGCATGGATCATCATCGTTGTTAGTCTTGGGAATCCGCGGTCACCACGAATTGAGCGGGACGCCACCATGCCCTCGCTGCGGTCGCGTGAAGCGCCGCGCGTGCCATGAGTTTCCCGCAAACGACCCACGCTAAGAGCAGACTGTTCAAAGTGTACCCAGAAGCAGCGGTGGGCTCGCTGATTTCGATTACATCGCCTCGCGCGCGGTGTACCGTTGAGGACCCTGCCCAGGATCTATGGAACGGCATCCGTGCCAACGATGCCCCCCTCATTCTCGAGAACGCTGATCCGCCTGACCTCGGAGCGGTTTAGTTTCAGGCGAACCCCGATACCGCCGCCGTTCTCGGCAATAAAAAAGGCGCCGGCGCCTTCGAGCGCGATTTGGAGCCTATTACAGACTTCGTAGTCGGGGAGTGTGATCCGACGTTCGAATTCCTCGATGGCCAGCGCATCCACGCCTGAATTGCTGGCGAGCTTTTCGCGGGTCCATTCGACCAGCGCGCGAGCAGCGCGGCATTGAGCTCCAGTGATCGTCATAAGTTACCCTTTCAGACGCTTTCGGGAGCGACATCGCTGTCTGCTGAAAGCCAGTATGCTCCGGCGCGATGGCTCGACCCGTCAGAAATGGATATCGAGTCCGAAAAAGGGAAGGGCCGATGCCGTTGGCTGGTGTCGAAATTGTGAAGCTCCCGTTCCGCTTCGGCCCTTTTCAGACATCCAGTCTCATATTCAGTTGGTAACCGTGTTCGCCCCTACAACATAACTTGGCTCGGCAGCACGCGATCGGCTTGTGCCCAGTCGGACGAATACCACTGTTCCGCGAAACCTGCACCCCGGCTGTACGTCAGTGTCAAAAGCTAACTGCGCGAGGCCATACAGCTGGCAGCTACGTCCTTGGCGAGGCCTAAGAATGCACGCGAGCCATCCGCCTCACCACGGACGGGTGAGTGGCCAAACCCTAGCATTTGCTCGAGCGCGCTGACGCCGAAACTGCGACAAATGCCATTAGGATGACGGATAAGCTGCCGACGAGCGACGAAATCTGAGCGATAAAACCCAACAATCCAGGCCCAAGAAGCAATCCCGCGTATCCCATCGTCGTCACGATTGACATTGCCCGAGCAGCAGAAGTGCCACCTGCACGCCCGGCGGCGGCGAAAAGTGTGGGCACGACGTTTGCTAGGCCAAGACCGCATATGGCGAGCGCAATCAGAACAACAGGAAGATTGCCGCCCATCAGGATCATTGTGAACACCGAGCCTGCGCAAACTATTGTGCAATAGCGCAACATTGGCATCTGGCCGATCCGCTTAACGATGGCGTCACCGAATAGGCGGCCGGTTGCCATCATGGTTGCAAATGCCGCAAAACCATAGGCGCCTGTGCTTTCTGCTCCTCCGGATCGGGTCACGATGTAAATAGCGCTCCAATCCATCATTCCGCCCTCGGCCAGCATCCCCAAGAATGCCAGGCCACCAAGCAGGTAAAGATGCTTCCTTATTGCATTATCGAATTTGCCATCCGTCGCCTCAATGGAGTCGGCAGGATCGTCGAACCGGCCTGAATTGTTCCATCCTATGCAGGCGACGACCGCGACTGCCGCAACACCAAGTCCCGCCACCCCAAGACAAACGGCCAAGGCGCCGCCGTTGGACAGTATCTGGCCGACAACGAATGCGCCGATCAGGCTTCCGAAACTGAATACGGCATGAAAAGAGGACATTGCTTGCCGACCCATGTGACGCTCCACTGTCGACGCATCAATATTCATCGATACGTCGAGCGTCCCGAAACCGATACCGGCAAAAAACACAATCAACGCCAGCCAATAGGTGCCACCGGCGTACGGGAGGGCCAACAGCGCTGCGCCGAACGTTAGAGATCCCAGCAAGCTGAGCACACTGCTCGGGGCAATGGCAGCCAAGCGACCGATATTGGTCATCATCACAATTGCGCCCAGAGCGAAGCCAATCAGGATCCACCCGAGTTGCGCCTTGTCCAGTTCCATTTGAGCGCTGAGGACTGGAAGTGAGGACGCCCAAGCTCCGATGCCGACGCCTGCTCCCAAAAAGAAAAGGCTGCAAAAGAAACGGCTGCTTCGGATCGCAGGGGAGATCGTCGAGCTGTCCTTCACTATCGCTATTCTCTCTGGTGTGGCGTTCAAATTGAGACACCGGTGATTGGAGCGAGGCCGTCATGGTTGGGGGTGGCCAAGGCAGGCCACCGCGGGCGCCGGCTAATCTTTGAGAGGGAGCAGGGTCGCGCGTTTCTACTTGCCATGCTGGACAAAGTTCGCAGTCCTCTCGCCGATCATAATGCACACAGCGTTGGGATTGCCGGATATGAGCGTTGGCATGACCGACGCATCCGCCACGCGAAGGCCTTCGATACTGTGGACGCGAAGCTCGGGATCAACCACTGCCATGCCGTCCTTGCCCATTCGGCAGGTGCCTGCAGGATGCAGCGCCGGATGCGCGACCTCTTGGCAGAACTTTCTCACCTGTAGTGGCGTCGCTGTCCCGGCGGACGGGATCTGCCTTGAGGCAATGTAGCGGCGGATGGCGGGTCGCTCCATGATATCGAACGCCCCCATCGTTCCTTCAACCACCGCATCGAGATCATAGGGGTCGGAAAAATACCGCGGGGCCACGCGTGGGTTGGCGTAAGGATCGGCACTTTTCAGCGTCACTTCCCCTCGAGACCGAGGCCGGATCTGTCCTAGGTTTATCGTGCAGCCGTTTCCGCCCGGGACGGCGTCGACGCCTTCCTCGATGCCCGCACCCACGACCATGAAATATTGCACATCCGGGATCGCTTCGCTTGTGTTGCCCCACCAGAACGCCCCTCCTTCGATCAGATTGGAAGAAGCCGGGCCATCCCTGAACAGTAGATAGTTCAGGCCAGCCGCGGCTTTCCAGTGCGGCTTCTTGTATTTGTCGTAGCTGTGGGGCCCGTTCAACTGATAGACGAGCGATATCTCGATATGGTCCTGCAGGTTCTGTCCGACCCCGGGCAGATCGGCAACGACAGGAATGCCATGTCCGCGCAAAGCGTCGGCCGGACCGATCCCTGATAACATCAGCAATTTCGGCGAGGCAATCGCACCTGCCGACAAGATTACTTCGCGACTGGCCATGAGGGCCCATTTGCGGCCCTTCGCTACATACTCGACCCCGACGGCCCGCCCCTTTTCGACAATTATCCGCGTGACCGTGGAACCCGTTCGAACCTGGAGATTAGGTCGGTGGCGGGCGGGTTTGATGAAGGCCGTTGCGGCGCTGCTGCGCCGCCTGTTTTTGGCGGTGATCTGGTAAAGACCGCAGCCGGCCTGATCGCCGGAATTGAAATCAGGATTATAGGGCAGCCCAGCCTGCTGGCACGCCTGCAGCCAGGCGCGTGTGAGGGGGTGGATATGGTCGATGTCGGAAACGCCTAGCGGTCCCCCTACGGCGTGGGCCTGGTTGCAGAACCGGTTGTTGTCTTCCGACCGCCGAAAGTAGGGCAACACATCATCATAATTCCAGCCATCCGCGCCGAGCGCTTCCCACCGCGCATAGTCGGATGGCGCGCCGCGGATATAGATCATCGCGTTGACGGAACTGCCGCCGCCCAGCACCCGGGCCTGGACCATCGTCGGCTGCTCGACACGGGATTGGGCTGCGGTTGGTTCCCAGGGAATCCTTTTCAATAGGGGCCCTTGTGCGGTCTTATAGTAGGCACCCGGGATATGGATGTAGGGATTGAAGTCGCGTGGGCCTTCCTCCAGCAGGAAGACCGAGGCATCAGGATCTTCCGAAAGCCGCGCGGCAACCACGCATCCAGTCGAGCCGCCGCCAACGACTATGTAGTCACAGTTGGTCTGCATAATTTCATCCCGCGGTCGGATGCCCAAGAGCGCCGAGCCATACTTTGTCATGGGTCGAGATCCTCTGATCGAGCTCCAGCCTGAGGTCGGGTTTCATGCCGGATTTTGGCGCGGCAGATCTCCTGTTCGATCATCGATACGACGCAATGTCGAAGCTGCCTCTGCCAATCTCGCCCAGTAGGCAAACATCGAGAGCTCATGACAAGTTCGCAACGCATGGAACATGGAAGCAATGTGACGCGCCGAGCGAGAAAGTTCGCTGTGGTGAGGTCACTCTTTGCCTGGCATCGCTGGCGCCCTGAGAGCCAGTCTTTCGAAGACACCCGATTGCCGGCTTACCCACCGGGACCGGCGCACTTCGCAATATGGCGCAGAATTGACGTCAAGTTACGACAAGAATCGTCCAGACGCGCACTTCTTTTGGCGTCCGCATTGTGGTGTGGTCGGGCTCAGGTTACCCTGATGATGGACGACAAAACCGTGCCGAACCAGACGAGAGACCTTTCGTTTGCCGACGACTTCATCTTCGCCAAGCTCGTCGAAGATGTCCGCGACTATCCCGTTGAAGACGCTGTCGTTGTGAATGTCAGCCCCAGCGCGATGATCACCGGAGATGAGCATCCGGCGATCGTGCCTGCCTGGAAATCGACATGGCTGAAGGGCGGGCAAATCAAATCCGCGGAACGGGCGGCGCTTCTGAAGGTGCGAAAAGCCACCAATCTCGGGGGGTGCATGTTCCGCGGCTGGGACTGGCTTGGCAATCGAATCAAGAGCTTCCCACGCGACACGCCGCTGTTCATTTCCCCGCAGGATGAGATCGGCACGGTCAGCACCGATCCTTTGGTATTCACCAACGAGCGCGCAGCATCCGGCTCCCCGCAGACGTTCACGCTCAAGCTGAACCTTTGGTGGTCGCCGGGGGACACTGACTGCTTCATTCACAATGAGCATCGCTTCCTTGAAACACACACGCAAATCCACGGCTCCGGCCGGATGCAGAAGTTTCGACTTCGTGACGAAACGACAATTTATGAAGACGTTGTGATGCCGGTCGGTTATTCGCATGACCCCTTCTGCAGGGTCAGCGGCAAGAATGAGTGGGCCTACCCATGGCACCGCTACTACGCGGATACCGATTCGGTGTGGCTCGCCATAGAACTCCACCCCTGAATTCGGCGATCCTTGGCGCGCTTCGCGGACGATATCAAGCATTGGCGCCGAGTGGCGTTCTCAGCGCTGTTTAAGCCGGTCAAACCGGCCGGCTCTCGGCGGAATTTGTTGAAGTGAAGGAAAAAACATGAAGCTCGACAGCATGCGCGTTGAGGGGGCTGACAACGGCTCCGCGGCAATCGAGAACGCCTCGGTGCGGCTGCGGGCCAACGCGAACACGGACTGGTTCTTCGCCCCGAGCGGCAAAAGCCGGGCCGCGAATGTCACGCGATTGGTGCGCGAGATCGACGAGCAGCATTTTGCGCTGTCTGCCAGGGTCTCTGTCGACTTCGCCTCTGCTTACGATGCCGGCGCGATCTTCATCGAATGTGACGACAACAATTGGGCAAAGGTCGCCTTCGAATTTTCTGCCGCGCGTAAGCCGACCATCGTGAGCGTGGTGACGCGCGGCACATCCGACGACTCGGACGGTCCTCGTCATTCCGGCGCCCACGTGTGGCTGCGTGCTTATTGCGATGGCGAGACGGTCGCGTTCCATTTTTCGGAAGACGGCAAATACTGGAATTTCCTGCGCTGGTTCACTCTGCCCGGTGTAGCAAGGCGGCCGGTGCGTATGGGACTTGGCGTTCAATCGCCGACGGGCGAGGGGACGACCGCCGTCTTCTCAGACGTCAGGCTTTCTGTCGCCAAGATCAGCGATCTGCGCAACGGACAATAGCTGACCGTACTTTGGCCGTTGAGGACAGCTGCGCCAGTTCGTCTCATATCATCGATCTCGGTCGGGCAAACAGCGACTGACCGTCCTTTATGGTCGTCCGCATCGCTTTCCCTGCCAGACGCCGACGGTGATGCGAGATGGGGCAGGACACTGTGATCGGGGTCACGGATGTCACGCCGTCGCGTTACGGGGGTGGCCTGTTTCCAGGTCGCAAGAACAGTGATCCTTACGGATCGGCCGAGGTACGGGGCCTTGAGCACAAGCGCGATCGCCGCGCCAGGAGTGCAAAGGTCGCAAAGGGTGTAGTGCGGGATTTGGTTGCCACCAAGCCCGCGCAACTCATGCCATGACCCCGCTGTGTGCATTCTCGTCTTGCGCCACAAGATCGGTGCTCCGACCGCGTCGCATTATGGCCGGCTTCACTGCTCCCCGCACGAAGATGCCTGTTGACCAGCGAACGGGTTCGGCGGGCTGAAAACCAAAGCGCAGCAAGCCTGTCTCGGTCATTCAGCGCCGTCATTGGGAAATGCCCTTGACAAGCTCCGCGCTTCGCAGGATGTTCATTCAGTAATAGTGACTTTCACTAAGTGAAATAAGGAACTGCAATGGCGACTGTGCTTCAAAAGGACGAGATCAAGGGGATCATCCCGCCGCTCGTTTCGACGTTTAGACCCGATGGTGATCTCGACCTGGATCTCTTCAAGGGTGAGCTTCGGTTCATGGAAAGCGCTGGCATTCGCCTTGCCGTGGTCGGCGGAAGCACCGGTTCGGGCGATGAGCTTTCCGCAGAGGAACTCGAGCTCTTGGTGGAAACAGCCACGGCCAACAGCAAGCTGCGCGTAATCGCCGGGATAATCACAACCACCACCCGCGACGCCATCAAGCGTGGTCTGCTCGCCAAGCAGGCCGGCGCCTGTGCGCTGATGCTTGGGCCACCAATCTATAATACCCCGTCGGGCGATGGGCTGGACAAGTTCATCCAGGATGTTGGGGCGGCGACCTCTCTACCCATCATCTACTATAACCACTTCTTCAACCCCCCTGCCGTCATGCAGCGCGTAGCCCAACTGCCCGAAGTCATCTGCGTGAAGGAAGTGGCGCTGGAGCCGGTGACGGAACTCGTCCAGACCGTCGGCGACCGGGTCGCCATTGCCGCTGGGGCGGACAGCGTGAACATTGCGAGCTTTCTGTTTGGGGCGCAGGCCTCGATTTCCGGCATCAACACCGTCATCCCGAAACAGTACGGGGAGATCTTCGCCGCCCACGCAGCCGGCGACTACGTCCTTGGCCGGAAGCTGACGGACAAGATCGCGCCGCTCGCACGGGAGATGACCAAGAGCGTGAATTTCCCCGCCCGCATCAAGTTTGCCATCAACGCTCAAGGCCGCAAGGTGGGTGAACCGCGCAAGCCCAATGGCAACCTGGCCAAGCAGGACCAGGAAAACATCCTGAAGGCCCTCAAGCTTGCTGGACTGCTTGCCTAAGCCGTGGCCAGGCGCGGGCGCTCCGCCCATTGGTTGAATGAATAAGCCGAAGAAAACCATCTAAACAGGAGGGAATGTGGAATGAGCAAGGACATAAATCGCCCAAAGGCAGATTCGACGCTTATCGGGCGGCGCGATGTGCTGAAGACAGGCTTGTTGTTGGGCACCGGTATGATGCTTGCCGGGGCGGGGCTTCGCCCGGCCCTGGCCGATGAACCGAAGCGGGGAGGGACGCTCCGCGTCGGTCTAGGCGCAGCCGGGGCGAAATCGTCGCTCAACCCCTTCATCTCGACAGGCGATATGGATTTCGCCGTCGCCCAGTCGATCTTCGACCGGCTCACCGACTTCGACAAGGATGGCAATCTCTACAACAAGCTGGCGGATGACTTCACTCACAACGCCGAGGGCAACGTCTGGAAAATCAAGCTCAAGAAAGGTGTGGTCTGGCATGACGGCGCGCCTTTCACGGCCAAGGACGTCGTCTACACCATCCAGTACATCCTCAATTCTGACAACAAGGCCGATGCCTACCCCAACCTGGCGCCGCTCATGGAGCCGAAAGGGGTACGCGCGCTCGACGCCAATACGGTCGAAGTCGAATTGAAGCAGCCCTATGCGCTGTTGCCGCAAGTGCTGGGCAGCAAGGTCATGTTCCTCATGAAGGACGGCACGACCGACTTCGACAAGCCGATCGGGACCGGGCCCTTCAAGTTTGTGTCATGGTCCCGCGGTCAGCGGGTGACGCTGGCACGCAGCGATAACTATCGCACGCCCGACCAGCCATATCTCGATGGGGTCGAATTCATCGCGATCAACGACCCGACCGCGCGCATGAATGCGCTGGTGGCCAACCAGGTCGACGCCGTGGCTCAGCTCGATGGAAGTCTTGCGCGCCTGATTGAAGCAAATCCCGCACTCACCCTGCTGCGCTCGAAGAGCGGTGCCACGACCGACCAATTCATGATGACGAACCTGAAACCCTTTACGGACGTGCGCGTCCGCCAGGCGTTCCGGCTCATGATCGACCGCCAGCAACTGCTCGACAACGCATTGTCGGGATATGGCAGGATTGGCAACGACCTGCATTGCATCACGGATCCAGACTACGCCTCCGAACTGCCGCAACGCGCTTACGACCCGGATCAGGCGAAATCGCTGCTCAAGCAGGCGGGCTTTGACAATAGCCAGGCGATCACCCTCTACACCTCGGATGCCGCTCCAGGCATGCAGGCGTCGGCTACGCTCATCGCCAACCAGGCCAAGAAGATCGGCGTCAACATCGAACTTCTGGTCGTGCCGCCCGACAGCTACTATTCCGGCCCGAACTTCAAAAAGACGCAGATGGGCAGTTCGGATTGGGGACAGCACACTCTCGAATCCCAGTTCGGCCAAGGCTATGCCCGGGGTGCCTACTGGAACGAACCGGATTGGACCAGTGACGAGTTCGACAAGTGGGTAAGCAAGGCAAGAACCACGTTCGATGGCCCCAAGCGCCGCGAATATTATGTGGAGGCTCAGAAGGTCCTGTGGAACGAGGGAGCTTACATCATCTGGGGCTTCCGTGATCTTCTCGACGCCGCCAGCGCCAAGGTCAAGAATATCGTTCCCTCCACCCAGAGAAATCTCGGCTATTACCAGTTCGAAAGCGTCTATCTCGGGTAAACTGCAGCCGCCGTGGCCAGCCAAGCCGCGGCGGCTCCCTTTCTCTGAAGGTGAGACCCCTTGAATAAACCCTTGCTGCAGCTTCTGTTGACAAGAATAGTCCTGGCTGTCGTCACTCTTTTTGCCGTCTCCATTGTCGTCTTTGCCGCGACCCAATATCTGCCGGGAGATCCGGCCCGGGCAGCGCTCGGTGCCAAGGCGGACCCTTCGGCGGTGGAGGCGCTCAGGCGCGAGTTTGGCATGGATCGGCCGGCCGTCGTGCAATATGCCAGCTGGATCGGGGGCGCGCTCACCGGCGACTTCGGCCGGTCAATTCCGTCCGGCCGGCCAGTCTGGGAGACGATTGGGCCGAGGGCCGTCAACACCCTGATACTGACGGTCACATCGCTGCTCCTGCTGATACCGCTCTCCTTCGTGCTCGGCGTTGCCGCGGCGATCTACAAAGACAGATTGGCCGACCACCTGATATCAGTTCCGACAATCGTGACCGTTGCCCTGCCTGAGTTCGTAATCGGCACGGTATTGATTGTGCTTTTCGCGGTTTATCTTCGTTGGTTGCCGCCGGTTTCGCTGATCAACGACAGCCTTCCGCTTTCATCTCAATCGACCCTTTTCATTTTGCCGGTCCTGACCCTGCTCGGCACAACGCTGGCCCAGGTCGTACGCATGGTGCGGGCGGTGGCACTCGAAGTGTTGAACGCCGAATACATCTATATGGTACGGCTGAGGGGCATAAGCCCCGCGCGGGTGCTATTACGTCATGTTCTTCCCAACACGATCACACCCAGCATCCAGACGATCGCGTTGAATGCGGCCTGGTTGGCCGGCGGAGTGGTAGTCACCGAGTCCGTCTTTCAACTGCCGGGCATCGGCAGCGCGCTCTCGGAAGCGGTTATCAACCGAGACATGCCGACAGTGCTGGCCATCACGCTGATCATCACGGCGACCTATGTGCTTATCAACCTGGTGTCCGAAGCGCTGATCCTTCTTCTTAATCCAAGGCTGCGCGTGGCGCGCGGCACGACCTAGCCGGAGAGATTGACCGTATGCGCCGCTCCGTCCTGCGCCTGACCCTGGCGAAGCCAGCAGCTCGCATCGCTCTGGTCCTGGTCGTCATCATCGTTGCCCTCGCCTCGTTCGGACCATTGTTCAGTCCGTACGCCTTCGATGAAATCGTCGGGGCTCCCTTCGCGACCATAACCCACGAGCATTGGCTCGGAACCGACTTCCTGGGGCGCGACACTTTCAGTCGCTTTCTCTATGGCGGGAGGACTGTGCTCGTCGTCGCGCTTTGCGCGACCGTGGCGGCCTATGTAGTCGCGGTGCCGCTTGGCATCTACTCGGGCATGCGGCGAGGCCCGCTGGATATTTTTCTGATTGCCATTTCCGACGTGATCTACGCGCTCCCGCCGGCCATCTTTCTTCTCGTCCTTCTCGCCTCGACCGGGCCAAGCCTGCCCACAGTCATCATAGGGATTGTGATCCTGCATTCACCCCGCATCTTCCGTATCGTGCGACTGATCACGATGGACATATCAAAGAACGAGTACGTCGAAGCTGCCTTCGCGCGCGGGGAAAGCTGGGCCGCAATCTGCTTCCTTGACATCCTGCCCAACGTGTTGACACCGGTCCTGGCCGACTTCGGGGTCCGACTTTGCGGGTCGATCATCCTCTACGCTTCGCTAAGCTACCTGGGCCTGGGCCTGCCACCGCCGGCGGCCGACTGGGGTCTGATAATCAGCGAAAACCGGATTGGCATCACGATCTCGCCATGGATCGCAATCGCGCCAGCTCTGGCAATTGCTGCCTTCTCCGTTGCCGTCAACGTGCTTGCCGACAGCTTTGCGCGCTCGGTCGGTCGGTCGAAAGAGATTTGAAATGACCGAAGCAATCCCGCTCGTTGTGCAATCGCTTTTCATGCATGACCTCAACGGCCGCGAAATCGTCAGCGACGTCTCCCTTCATGTGAAGCGGGGTGAAGTCCTGGCCATCATCGGTGAATCGGGATCTGGAAAGACGTCAGTCGCCTTGAGTTTGCTAGGCTTTGCGCGGCCGGGAATGCGCATTTCCTCCGGCAACATTTTGATTGCCGGCACCGACATCCTCTCACTCTCGGGCCGGAGGCAACGTGCCTTCCAGGGCGGCAAAGTATCGCTGGTTCCACAGAATCCGACCACGAGCTTCAGCCCCCGCATGTCAGTCGGCAAGCAAATGGCCGAGCTTCTTGCGGCGCACGGCCATTCGGGCACCGGCATGAAGCAACTGATGCGTGACGCGTTGCGGAGCGTCGATCTCCCAGACGATGAAAAGTTTTTGAGACGCTATCCCTTCGAGCTCAGCGGCGGTCAACTGCAACGCATCGCAATTGCCATGGCCTTCGTCACGGCTCCGCAGGTCATCGTGATGGATGAGCCCACCACGGGCCTGGACGTATCCACCCAGCAAACGATCCTTGAGTTGATAGCGAGGCTGGTCAAGTCCAGCAGCGCCAGCGTGGTCTACGTCACCCATGACCTTGCGGTCGTGAACGTCGTGGCCGACAGGGTGGCCGTCATGCTTTCTGGAAGGATCGTCGAGCAGGGGAGCCGCAGGCAGGTCTTCGCAGCACCGAGCGACGACTATACGCGCATGCTGCTCGACGCTATTCCACGACTGGTAACCGATGGTCCTGCGGCGGCGTCCGAGGCCGACGGTGCCAAAATCCAGAGCGTCCTCGAGGTGAAGAACCTGCGCGCGGCCCATGGCCACGTCGAGGTCGTGCACGGCGTTTCATTCTCGGTCGGCAAAGGCGAGTGCGTCGGCCTTGTCGGCGGCAGCGGCAGCGGCAAAACCACTACGGGCCGATGCGTGACCGGTTTGCACAGCAACGCTTCGGGCGGCTTGTTGTTCGAGGGGCATTTGATGCCGTTCGCCGTCTCAAGTCGCTCCAAGGCAGATTTGAGCGCCATGCAGATCGTCTTCCAAAATCCTGACCGCTCGCTCAACCCAAAGGAATCGATCGCGCAAAGCATCGCCCGCGCCGTTCGCCTGACGGGGCTGGCTGACAAAGCAAGGGTCGGTGCCGAAGTGCGGTCGCTTCTTGACCGGGTTCGATTACCGCAACGGGTTGTCAATCTTTACCCGGGCGATCTATCGGGAGGCGAGCGTCAACGCGTGGCCGTGGCCCGCGCGCTCGCGGTCAAACCGAAGCTTCTGGTGTGCGACGAAATCACTTCGGCTCTCGACGTGTCTGTGCAGGCGGCCGTGGTCGAGCTTCTGCTCGATCTGAAGAAGGACGGCCTTGCGATGCTTTTCATAACCCACAATTTGCCGCTGGTCTCCGAAATTGCACAATCCATCATAATCATGAAGGATGGGAGTATCGTTGAGGCGGGACGAACGAATGACGTCCTGCGTTCGCCAAAGCACTCTTACACAAGAATGTTGTTGGACGCCGCGCCGCGACTTAATTGACGACCGGCTCGACTTGGAGCACCAAAGGGCGATTGCTACGGGATTCGCTGGAACGATCTTGCCAAACGACCTGTTCACCGACGAGGAAAAAAGTGCCCGCTTCGACGCTGTCGATCGGGCGGTTGCAGTCTTGCGCGTTCTTGAGCGCTCTGATCAGCCCATGTCGCTGTCGATGATCGCGCGCGAGGTCGGGCTGGGACAGCCAACCACGTCACGTTATGTGGCCAGTCTCGTCGGGCATGGGCTGATCGAAAAGGTGAATGGAAATCGCTATGTGCTGGGCATTGGGCTTTATATTCTTGGGCAGAAATCACTCCATCGCAGAGACGTTCGAACGGTAGCCCACCCCTATCTGGAAACCTTGCATGAACAGTTCAACGAGACGGTAAGCTTCGCACTTTGGCTGCGCCACGAGGTTGTTGTCGTGGATTGTATCGAGGCCATGCAGACGTTGCGTCAGGGAGCATCCGTGGGAGTAGTCAACCCATGGCACGCCACTTCCCTCGGAAAGTCGATTCTCGCCTGGCTTGATCCGCATGAAGTGGATGTGCTGCTGAAGCAGCCGGGGCTGCCCCGTTACACCTATAACACCCTCACCACAGTCGACCAATTGCGTGCCGAATTTCCACTTATCCGGGAGCGAGGCTATGCGATCGACAACGAGGAGTCCGCCATAGGAGGACGCTGCATCGGTGCACCCGTCTTCGATCAATCGGGGCGCCCGCTCGGCGCCATCAGCATCAGTGGACCAATCGCGCGTGTTACCGACGAGGATGTCCCCTCGACCGGAGGGCGAATTGCCGAGATCGCAGGGCAGATCTCCCGTGCAATGGGGTATTCGGGGAAGCCATCCCGTGACACCAGGCGCGTCTAGGCCGCTCTTGCTCCTCGCTTTCTGGTGCGGGTCACTGGCCCGCAGCATCCTGTGCAGATTGATCTCGCTTAAGGAGGCCCCTCGTTGGCTGACCTCCTTGAACTGTGGCGGTGCGGCGCTTCGAGGCGGCCTTAGCCAAAGCCTCCGCGGCGCGCAGGGCGGCGACATTATCTGACCCCCGTGCCAGCCAAGTCAGCCTGCGCTCCCCGGCGCTGACAAAGTCCTCGACTGCAGCAAGATGCGAATCCCCGTCGCGAACCGGCACGAGCTCGTTCTTGGCTGCGTGCCGACGCATGAGCGTACCCGAAGCCTTGCCATTCAGCGTACCGTGGGCGATCAGCGTGCCGCGATCTCCAGCCACCACAACCGTGCTTTCCAGGTCGGCGATCGCAAAACTTTCGAATGCATGAAACAGACTGCCATCGTCGAGTTGGAAGGAATAGGAAATTTGGTTGGGTCTGCCATCGGCAACAGTGCAAATGGCCGAGACTTCGCGCGGTTCTCCACCCGTCAGGAACCTGGCAAGGTCGATGTCGTCGACGGACATGTCGAGATAGATGTCGCCCTCGCTGTCGAGATCGTCCTTTCTGCGCTTGGCTGCGGGCTTGTACGGTCCCTCGCGGGTAAGAAGGATCGACTGGACCTTCCCGATGTCACCATCCAGGATCAGCCTGCGCATGGTCTGGTGTATGGCCGACGCACGGAACGGGTGATGTACCGCAAGCACGATCCCGGCGGCGTCGCACAGACGCGCAAGCTCAGCGGCTACTTTGCTGTTTTCGGAGATTGGTCCGTCACAAAGGACGTTCTTTCGCGCTTTCGCCGCAGCAGTGATGTAATGGGCCCGCCGCCTCAATCGCGCGCTGACATAGGTGAACTCGACGTCAGGATCGCCGAGAGCCTCCGACAGGTTGGTCGTCCATTGCGGAATGTCGAGATCCTGAGCGAAATGAGCTGCATCCATCTTTCGGCGGCTGACCACCCACAACGGAGTATGCCCCTGCGCTCTGATGCCCGCGACCATCTGCTCCGTGGCAATGGTGCCGGTCCCCATAACTGACCACCCAGTCTTGCCGTGAATTGCCATGCCGGGCGCTCCTGATCTGGCCCCAAGTATGGGCGCATTCGCCTCTGGCAGCCAACTTCGCATCTCGTTGAAGTCTGCATTAAACTGACGTACAGATAGCGTCTGTTCGCGTCATAGGGGAGGCGATCGAGGTGAACCACATCGCGGGGGATACCGCCGCGCTCGCGGCAAATTTGAGGACCTTGTGCGATCGCCACGGGTCTGTCGCCGCTGTTTGTCGCAAATTAAACGTCAATCGGCAACAATTTAACAAATATCTCTCTGGCGCCCATGTGCCGTCCAGCGCCAATCTGCGCACGATCGCTAACTTCTTCGGATTGAGCGTTCCGATCCTCTTCTCCGACCCCGAGGAGTTCAGGACGCTCATTGATGGCAACTTTTTTCATGCGATGTCCACGGCGCGCCATCTGCCGGAGTTTGTCAACTTCCTCTCGAATATTGTCTTCGACGGTAGTGTGCAGGATTCGGAGATCCTGGGTGTCTATGACCGATATCAGTTTTCGTCGATCTATAAAGGTTTCATTCTAAAATCGGCATTCTGCCTCTATCGAAATAACAATTTTCTCCAGCATTACTATATCGAGCGGTTCCCGAGCTTCGACCGGCCGGGAAGAACGGAATACGTCTTCAAGTACTACGGGTTCAGCTTCCCAGTTGCGGACCGGCTGTTTACGGCCGATTTCGAAGGCATCCAGAGCAATGAGCTCACCTTCGGTGTCTATGCCCAGGTCAAGCGAAATGCGAAGCGTTTCATGTTCGGCATCGCCAGTGGCATTGCCGCCAATGCCTTCCGACAGCCCTATTCGACGAAGGTCGCCTTGCACTACAAGGGGCCGGGCCTGCTCCAACGCAGTCACCTCAAGGAACTTACCGTGATTGACAGGAGCGACCCAGGCATCCCGAGGGAAGTGCTGCAATATCTGGGCGACGGTTCGGACATGATCCAGATGTGAAATGCGAACCGACTAAGAGCATTACTCGTCGGCCCTATATTCGGCTTTGACGAACCCGACTTTCACGCTACCCGTTCAATCGCTTGAATGTCTTGCAGTTTAGGTGTTCAGGACGAGTTCATTCAGTGCCAACCGATGCAGCGACGGCGTCGCGGCGGCAAGGACGGGGCCTCCTTCCTCAGCTCGGCCGCCGTCGAGACGAGTGATCACACCACCTGCCTTCTCGATGATCGGGATCAGCGCGACGATGTCGTAGGGCTGCAGGGAAGGTTCAACCGCCAGATCGATCCGGCCCGCCGCTAGCATGGCGAAGGCATAACATTCCCCACCGTACCGGGTCATCTTGACCGCGCTGTTCAGCCGCTCGAAGCCAGCTTTGAGATCGCCGTGAAAATGTTCGGGGGAGTTGGTGTGGAGAATGGCGTCGGAGAGGGTGTCGATGCCACGCGTCCTGAGTGGCTGGGGCTCACCGGCGCGCTGGCGCCATGAGCCTGTTGCGTCCGCCCAGAACCGTTCGCCGATATAGGGCTGGCTGAGCATCCCCATCTCGGCGCGCCCGCGAACCGTCAGACCGATGAGCGTTCCCCAGACGGGGATGCCGCAGATAAAAGGTCGGGTTCCGTCCACGGGATCAAGCACCCAACGCCAGTCGCTACCGCCGCCCGTCTCGCCGAATTCCTCTCCAAGTACAGCGTGATCCGGGAACTCCGCCATTATGGCGGCACGCAACGCGATTTCTGCTTCTCGATCAGCCTCGGTCACCGGATCGAATCTATATCCGGGCTTCGGCTTGGTATCGACGGCAAGCTCGACCATATAGCGGGGCAGCGTCTCGGCATCCGCCAAATCAGCGAGACGGTGCAAGAATGATGGGTCCGGTGGCTTTGACATGTGTCACCTTGGCAAGGATTTAGAAGATCATTGGCTCGTCTGCTCGGAGCCGGGGAAGGCAATCCACGATTTGGAAGCTGAAGAACTGACGCCGATCTCGGAAAGCAGAACGCCCCGCAGCCCTTCGTAAACGTCTGCGATTGGCACCGGGAGCGCACCTCGCCAGTTTCGGCCGGCTTCAAGCGCAGTCGCATAATCGCTGTATAGAACGGCGAGTGCCTCGAGGTAACCTTCAGGAGAGCCCGCCGGCAGACTGGTCGCAAGTTGCGCATCCGAGGATATGTCGCCGTGGCCGCGACGATAGGTAAGGTCGCCTTCGCCGAGGCGGGACACCGTGAGTGTCTCCGGTGCCTCCTGACGCCACTCGAGGGTGGCCTTCGAGCCGACGATCTTGAAACGCAGGCCGTTGCGGTGGCCCGGAGCGGCAAGAGAGGACCACAAGAGGCCGTTGGCGCCGCCCTCGAATTCCAACTGGATCACGTCAGTGTCGTCTAGCCCGAAGGAGTCAACGGTTCGCATCAAATTGGCGTTGAGTGCGGTGCACCGGAGTCCGGAAACAAATTCGAGGATGTTGAAGGCGTGGGTTCCGATATCCCCCAGCGCGCCCGTCGGTCCTGCTTTTGCCGGGTCGCCGCGCCATATCCCGCCTTTGCCCAATTTCGACGGGTCGTTGACCAGCCATTCGAGCAGATACTCCACATGCATGAAGCGAACCTGACCGATTTCGCCTGCGCGGATACGAGCGCGCGCGTCTCGGACCATGGGATAGCCCGTATAGGTGTATGTCACGGCAAAGAACGTGTCATTTGCCGCTGCTATCCGCTGAAGCTCGCGCGCCTGTTCCGACGAATGGACCAGCGGTTTTTCGCAGATGACGGGAATCCCCGCTTCGAGAAACAGTTTGCATGGCTCGAAATGGAGATGGTTGGGCGTAACGATAATCGCGACTTCGATGGCATCATCGCGCGCCGCTTCCGCCGCTGCCATGTCGCCGAAGCTGAAGTAGGTGCGGTCCCAAGCCACTCCTAGGGCCTGGCCGGCTTCAATGCAGGCGTGACGGTCAGACGAGAACGCGCCTGCCACCAGTTCGAAACGATTGGTTAGCCGCATGGCAGTTCGATGCCGGCTTGCAAAAAAGGAACCTCGTCCTCCTCCAACCATACCCGCGCGAAGGCGACGTTTGCGGGGGATGTCATCTGTCAGGAGGTTCATGGGGTACTCTTGCGCATTTGGCCCGGCTCTCATCGGGTCTGGAAAGACAGGCGTCGCGCGTCGCTCAATCCGGCAGCGCCCGCGTCACGATTGAAGGCATCCTCCCACTCGCTCAATCGAGCGACAATTTCGCACGGCTCCAATCAGTGACGCACAGTGATGCGACCGTTGATGCCGTTCGATCGGAATGAGAGCCGAGCGCTCTATCGCGATAGCCGCACCGACATCATAGTCGCTCCACAAGACGCGCCGGCGCCACGCCAAAAGCGCAGCATCTCCTGCATGCAGCGGGGGCGTCAGGCACGATGAGCTGCGGATTGGTCGCGAGCCGGTTCTACCGATCCTGAAGTGCATTCCAAAGCTCGCCGGCAGGATCGACTGGCGTCGTCGCCCGCAGCGCGCGCCCCTGTCGTAGGCCAAGCGTGATGTCTGTTCACGACGACATTGCGGCATGAGGCGCTTGGGATTTATGTCCGCTGGGCTGGAACCGAATTGAAAGTTGCCCGGGTCCTAAGGATGTTTGGAAATGCTTGCTGAAGAACGCCAAGCGATCATTCGCGACAGACTGTCGGAGCATGGCAAGGTCCTGGCCAACGCGCTGGCTCATGAATTTCGTGTCTCTGAAGACACTGTGCGCCGCGATCTACGCGATCTTGCCAGAGCCGGACTTTGCCGCAGGGTCTATGGCGGAGCGCTGGCAAGGGCGTCGCGAGCTCAAGCCGGGCCCGAGCGGTTGAAAATCTCGGCCACGGATCTCGCGCCGCTGGCTGCTGCCGCAGCGAAGCTCGTACAACCCAGCGCAACGATTATAATGCACCATGCAGCCCTCTGCGTTGCCTTCGCCGCCGCCTTGCCCCGCGACATCTCGTTGACGATTGTCACAAATTCCCCACGCGTCACCACTGCACTGGAAGGGCATCGTCAAGCGAGCGCCATTCTTCTGGGCGGCTTGTTCGACCATGGCAGAGGATGCTCTCTTGGAACTGTCGCCCTTTCGCAATTGGAGCAGTTCAACGCCGACCTCTTCTTTGTCGCCGATTGCGCGGTCCATCCTTCCGTCGGCTTGACCGCCTTTGACCTTCCCGACGCCGAAATCAAGCGCGTTATGTGCCGCCGAAGCGCCGCGAGAGTAGTTGTCGCTACGGCCGAGAGCATCGCGAAAACCGCCCCCTTTCAGGTTTCGGGACCTGACGCGATCGACCATATGCTCGCTGGGCGCCAGCTTGATGCCGAGACCCTCGAACCGTTTCGCCGCCAAGGCACGCTTATCGACCACATTGGCTGAAGGCTGCGATAGATCCTTCGCAGGGCCTTGCGTCCATCTCGCCGGATGACTAACGAGCGACGAGATCCTGCATCAGGATTTTCAGACCGCGCGCCACATCGTAGCTGTCCATCTGGTGCTGCTTTTTGCAGAACAACTCGCAACTCCACCAGCTGTCGTAGCCGGTGGATTTCACTGCAGCCACCCACTCTCTCAGGTTCAATACGCCCTTGCCGGTTTCGACGTCGCGAAGAACAGGCTCGTTAGGGATGCCACCGCTGAACGCAAGAGAGTCACAAATGTGAACTCCGTAGATGAGGTCTTTGTCCAATTGCGAAATGCGTTCCGGGCCGTCGCCGGAGGTGTAACAGTGCCAGAAATCGACGACGACGCGTATGTTGTCGCGTGCCGCTTTCCTTATGGTCAGAAGCTGCCTGTCAATCGTATTGAGTGGGGTCCAGGACAGCGCCTCATGGTAGATGACCAGGTTGCGTTGAGCAGCGAGGTCGGCGACGGCTGCCAGCCCGGACGCCGTGATGTCGATCTGCTCCTCGATCGGCAGCCCGACGACGCCTCGGTAAAGATCCGGGTGCCTCTTGCTGGCCTCGGGATCGAGAGCCGCGAGACTGATTGGACCGGTGATGACCTGAATGCCCTTCGCTCCAACCGAGACGGCGAGTTCTATCAACTCTTCCGCGTCCTTCAGCAATGCTTTGCGGGCATTGCCGTGGCGCTCCACATCGAGAAGAAATCCGATGCCTGGAATGAACATGTCATCGATCAAGCGGCGCAGCTCCTGGAAAGTGAACCCGGCATCCAGAAAAGCGCGGATCTTGGCCCCAGAGGCTTCCAGTCCGTCGAAGCCGAGCTCGCGCGCAATATCCACATCTAGGGCCAGCGTGCCGTGTCGCGCCACGAGAGCATGAAGAATTAGCTGGTTGCGCTTCGTCGTCATTGCTGTGCCCGTCGCTTGACTACCGGATTAGCCAATGCCAGGTCCCTGCCGGATCACGACGGTGGCATAGAGCCTCGCTGGCTCTGCGGCGCCAGGCCGATAACCACTCTGGTTGCTCATGGCTTTGACCATCGCGAGCCGACTACCCGCGCAATCAAGACATATCGCATGCCGAGGGGGAACTGCGCGGCAGCCCGAATTCGTGCGCGACCTAAGGTTCCGGTCGCGTCACGTTGCGCCAAATGCGCTGCTAAGGGGGCAAAATGGCTTCCGACTAAAAACGAGCCCGCTATGCGGCTGAGTTCGCAGCCCACGAGAACTGACCGATCCCATATGTCGCAATGCTTCTTTCTCAGCGCGTCACATCGCGTCTATTAAAGCTACCCTGCGAACTTGTCGCGCAGCCACAGATGACTGCTTACTAGGCGCATGGACGAGGAGCATATCCACAATCGCCTCGCCAACAAAGACAAGAGGGTCGAACAATGAAACTGACCGGCGGGCAGATCGTCGCGAAAGCGCTCAAGGAATATGGCGTCGAATACGTGGCTGGTGTTCCCGGCCATGGCATCTGGTCTCTGTTCGATGCCTTCCTGGAGGAAGGCTCGCAACTGCCCTTCATCCAGGTGATGCACGAACAAAGCGCCGTTCACATGGCGGACGGTTATTTCCGTGCAAGCGGCCGGCCAATGGCATGTTCGACATCGGTCGGGCCAGGTGCGACCAACACAATTATTGGCCTCGCCACAGCCTATTGCGATTCCACCTCGCTGTTCTACGTCTCCGGCTCGCCACAGACCTACATGCACGGCCATGGCACCATGCAGGAGATCGAGCGCCAACAGGACAATGCTTTCCCCCGCATCACCGAGCAGGTGACAAAACGGGCATGGCAAGCCCAGTCCGTGCAGGTCCTGCCGAGCATTATGCATCGCGCCTTCAACGCCATGCTCACCGGCCGCCCGGGTCCCGTGCATGTCGAGGTGCCGATGGACGTTCAGGTCGAAGCGGCCGATGTCACCATTCATCCGCTGGAAAAGCGCCTTCCCATTGGCGTGGCCTATCCCGATCCGAGCGCGATCGAGGCCGCGGTCAAGGTCCTGTTGAGTGCCGAACGCCCGGTCATCGTCGCCGGTGGCGGTGCGATCACGGCCAACGCGTCGAGCGAACTGACGCGTCTGGCCGAGCGCGTCGGCGCCGCCGTTTCGATCACCTGGAACGGCAAGGGCGCCATCTCGGAAGATCACGAGCTCTTCATTGGAGCAGTCGGCCAGACCGGCACGACCTGCGGCAACAAGATCACTGCTTCCGCAGATGTGGTCGTTTCGGTCGGCTGCCGCTTCACCGACTGGTCGGCATCTTCCTACGCCAAGGGCGTCTCGTTCTCGATCCCTCCAGGTAAGCTGATCCATATTGACCTCGACCCGCGCGAGATCGGCAAGACCTATCCGACCGAGGTGGGGATCGTATCAGACGCAAAGGTGGCCTTGGAGGCGATCCTGGCCCTCATCTCGGAGGGCGATGCTAAGAAGGCTCTGGGCAAACGCGAGCAGTTCCTGGCCGACGTTCAGAAGGCCAAGGCGGACTGGATCGCTCAGGTGTCGCCGCGCGAAAACAGCCGCGAAACGCCTTTCACCTCCCAGCGCCCGCTGGTCGCTTTGCGCAAGGTCCTCGATCGCAACGGTATTGTGGTTGTCGGTTCCGGCAATACCCAGGGCTCGGTGAAGCAAAGCTTCCCTGTCTACGAGCCTCGCACCCACCTGACCTCGGGCTCCTATTCGCCAATGGGCTGGGCGGTGCCGGCGGCGCTGGGGGCCAAGCTCGCATGCCCGGACCGCCAAGTCGTGGCGATCGTTGGCGACGGCGACTTCATGATGTCGCTGCCCGAAATGGGCACTGCCGCGATGAACGGCATCAATGTGGTCTTCCTCGTGCTGAACAATTCGGGATATATGTCGATCCGAGGCGGTCAGCGCAAGTTCATGGGCCGTCACATTGCTTCCGAATTCAACCATCACTCGGGCAATGGTCAGCCTTATTCGGCCGATATCACGGCTTCGGCGCGGGCATTCGGGCTCGAGGCCTGGAAGGTCGAGAAGGATGAAGATCTCGAAAGCAGCCTGAAGGCAGCCTTGGAATGCGGCGGGCCCGCTCTCGTCGAAGTCATCGTCTCGCGCGATGCGGCAGGGCCGTTCGCCACCGGCTGGTGGGATTTCCCCTCGCCAGCCTACTACGAAAAAGAGCAGGCCGCTTACGCCCAGATGCGTGCACGCGAACAGCACCTCTAGCAAAATTGACGCGAGGGTTGGTCATGCGCCGCCCTCGCACTTCGCCATCCACCACATTGATGATGCGGCGCGCAAGCGCCCGCAAACCAAGAGTTATTGCCATGATACGCACCGTCAAGCCCGCCAAAGGCAGTGTCGCAGACGATGGCCAGCCCGCAGTCACCGCGACAGTCCAGGCATTGCTGGCGCAAGTCGAGAAAGGGGGCGACGCGGCAGTGCGCGAATTGTCCATCCGCTTCGACAAGTTCGACCGCGACAGCTATCGCCTGACCAAGGCTGAGATTGACGGATGCATCAACGCGTTGAGCAAACGCGAGCGCGAGGATCTCGATTTCGCCCAGGACCAGATACGCAAATTCGCCGAAGCCCAGCGGGTCACACTTCGCGATCTGGAGATCGAGACGCTACCAGGCGTTATTTTGGGGCATAAGAACATACCGATCCAGAATGTCGGATGTTATGTACCGGGCGGCAAATATCCGCTGCTTGCCTCTGCTCACATGACGGTCTTGACCGCTCGCGTGGCAGGCTGCGAACGCGTCATCACTTGCGCTCCGCCGTTTCGAGGCAAGATCGCCGACAAGATCGTCGCCGCCCAGGCCCTTGCGGGCGCGGACGAAATCTATTGCCTTGGTGGTGTCCAGGCGATCGCGGCCATGGCCTATGGCACTGAGACGATCGCTCCCGTGGATATCCTGGCCGGCCCCGGCAATGCCTACGTCGCCGAAGCGAAACGGCTGCTGTTCGGCGAAGTTGGCATCGATCTGTTCGCCGGTCCGACCGAGACCTTGGTGATTGCTGACGACAGTGTCGACGGTGAGATCGTGGCGACCGACCTGCTTGGCCAGGCGGAGCACGGCGTCAACTCTCCCGCCGTTCTGATCACCAATTCTGAGAAACTTGCCCGCGATACCCTCGATGAGATCGAGCGTTTGCTCAAAATCCTGCCGACTGCGGCTGTCGCCGGCAAAGCCTGGGAAGACTACGGCGAGATCATCCTGTGCGACACGCTGGATGAGATGGTGGCGGAAGCGGATCGCATTGCCTCCGAGCACGTGCAGGTCATGACACGTGATCCGGACTATTTCCTTGAGAGGATGAAGAACTATGGCGCTCTGTTTCTGGGCGCTCGCACCAACGTCTCTTTCGGCGACAAGGTGATTGGAACCAACCACACGCTGCCTACGAACAAGGCAGCCCGATATACAGGCGGTCTGTGGGTCGGCAAGTTCCTTAAAACCTGCACCTACCAGCGGATCGAGACCGATGAGGCGTCCGCCTTGGTCGGCCAGTACAGCTCGCGCCTCTGCATCATGGAAGGTTTCGCCGGCCATGCCGAGCAGTCCAACATCCGCGTCCGCCGCTATGGCCGGCGCAACGTTCCATACGCATCGGCAGCCGAACCGCTCTGATGCGCAACACGCCCCGGCACGCGCCCCACAGGATCGAGCCGGATCATCAAGCCACCAACGCAAGCAACAAGGGGAACTACAATGAAGCTCACCACCATCCTAGCCGCCTCGATCGCCTTCATGCCGGTTGCGGCAATGGCCGAAAGCAAGGGCAAGGTCGAAGGCATTCATCACTGGGTGTCCGAAAGCGAGGTCAAAGCGCTCAAGGTCATCACCGATAAGCTGGCCTCCAAGGGTTACACCTGGGAAGATAGCGCGGTCGGCGGTCTCAGCGGCGCCAACGCGCTGCAGGCATTGCGCACGCGTCTTGCCGCCGGGAACCCCCCGGCAACGATGCAGTTCCTTGGCTATGAAGGGCTCGACTGGGGCAAGCAGGGCGTCCTGCGCTCTCTCAACGATCTCTACACCAAGAACGGCTGGGACAAGGCGCTCGCCCCGCAGCTGCTTGCATTCGTCAAAAACGGAGACGACTTCATTTCCGTGCCGATCAACATGCACAGGCAGAACTGGCTTTGGGCGAACAAGGCCGTTTTCGACAAGGCCGGCGTCAAGGAACCGAAGTCTTGGGATGAGCTGATCGCCGACGGAGACAAGCTCCGGGCCGCCGGTGTGGTCCCGCTCGCCATGGGTGACGAGAGCTGGCAGATCCTCGAGGTCTTCGAGGCAATCCTTGTCGACGTGAACGGGCCCGAATTCTACAAGAAGGCAGTCATCGACCTGGACGAGGGCGCTCTTTCGAGCCCCGAAATGATCGCGACGTTCGACAAGCTTAGGAAGGTCCGCGGACTTGTCGATGACGGCTTCACCGGGCGTGATTGGGCCGTCGCAACGGGCATGGTCGCGGATGGCAAAGCCGCCATGCAGGTCATGGGCGACTGGGCCAAGGGCGAGTTCCTTGCCAAGGGCCTCAAGCCCGGCGTCGATTTCCTCTGCTTCCCAACGCCGACCGACAAGCCCAACTTCAAGTTCGTGATCGACGCATTTGGCATGTTCAAGGTCGATGATGCTGTGACCACAGCAGGCCAGGACGCCTGGGCAGAATCGATCATGGATCCCGAGGTGCAGAAGCAGTTCAACCTGATCAAGGGTTCAATCCCGGCTCGCTCCGACGTTCCGGTCGACAGTTTCGATGACTGCGCGAAGCGTAGCTATGCTGACCGCGAGGCGGCGGTGAAGAACGGCACGATGCTCGGCGGCCTCACGGAAGGCTTTGCTGCCCAGCCTCAATTCGCCGGCGTCTTCACCGACGTCGTCGGCAAATTCTTCGTCACCGACATGTCGTCCAAGGATGCTGTTCAGGCCCTGGTCGATGGGATCAACAACGCCCGCTAGTCCAGGCCACCAAAGCCCTGCCGGCAATCGTGCCGGCGGGGACACCGTCCGCAACAATGCTCGGCAATAGCGAGGTTGGTCAGTCCCATGTCGTTCAAAAACAAATTGGACCTATGGCTGCCGCGGCTCGTCCTGTCGCCCAGCCTGCTGGCCGTTCTGATTGCCGTCTATCTCTTCATAGTCTGGACGGCCTGGATCTCGCTATCTTCGTCCCAGATGGTCCCGAAGTTCGACTTCGTCGGGCTTGAGCAATATGTCCGTTTGTGGTCGACCCCGCGCTGGCACACTGCAGTCGCCAATCTCTTCATCTTTACGGCGTTGTTCCTGGCGATCACCATCGCGCTGGGCTTGTTCCTCGCGATTCTGCTCGACCAGAAGGTGAGGGCGGAGGGCTTCCTGCGAGCCGTCTACCTCTATCCCATGGCCTTGTCATTCATTGTCACGGGCACAGCCTGGAAATGGATCCTGAACCCGGACCTCGGCCTGCAGAAGGTCGTCAACGAGCTCGGCTGGACCGGTTTTGTCTTCGACTGGATCACACAACCGAGCTTTGCAATCTACTGCGTGGTGATCGCAGCGGTCTGGCAATCGACGGGGTTCGCGATGGCCATTTTCCTGGCCGGGCTGCGAGCGATCGATACTTCCATCATCAAGGCCGCGCAGATCGAGGGAGCCAGCCTGCCGCGAATCTACGTCAGCGTCATCGTGCCGATGCTGCGCCCGGCATTCCTGAGCGTCATCGTCCTCCTGAGCTATATCTCGATCAAGAGCTTCGACCTGGTGCTCGCCCTCACAAATGCCGGGCCCGGCAGCGCCACCGAAATGCCCTCCACCTTCATGTTCGCCGCAACCTTCAGGCGCAACCAGATGGGCGTAGGTGCCGCCAGCGCCATCATGATGCTGATGACGGTCGCCGCCATCATCGTTCCCTACCTCTATTCGGAATTGAGGGAGGACCGCAATGCGCACTGAAGCACGCTCGGCGCGTCGTTCACACCAGATCGGTCGCCTGTTCATCTATGGCTCGCTGATCGCGCTCGCCGCCTTCTACCTGATGCCGCTTTGGGTGATGATCGTCACCTCGCTCAAGTCGCTGGATGAAATCTATGGCGGCTCCTTCATCGGGGTGCCCCAGGCGATCACCTTCGAAGCCTGGAACAAGGCATGGCAGGAGGCCTGCATTGGCACGGCCTGCACGGGACTGCGGCCATACTTCATCAATTCCATCCTGATGGTCGTGCCCGCCGTCATCCTGTCCACGGGGATAGGCGCGATAAACGGCTATATTCTCACGAAGTGGCGTTTCGCCGGGGCGAACGCGATATTCGGACTGTTGCTGTTCGGCTGCTTCCTGCCGTTCCAGGCCGTTATCTTGCCCATGGCGCAGCTGCTTGGTCGCCTCCACCTTTCCGGCACCATTCCGGGTCTCGTGCTGGTTCACACCGTATACGGCATAAGCTTCACGACCCTGTTCTTCCGGAACTATTTCATCACGATCCCGGACGAACTGACCCGCGCGGCTCAAATCGACGGAGCTGGGTTCTTCCGGATCTTCTTTTCAGTGATGTTGCCGACCGCGCTTCCCATCATCGTGGTCTCTTGCATCTGGCAATTCACGCAGATCTGGAACGACTTTCTTTTCGGCGTGTCGTTCACCGCAGGGCAATCATCGCCGATCACCGTGGCGCTGAACAACATCGTCAACGTGACGATGGGGCGCAAGCAATACAATGTCGACATGGCGGCCGCCATGATTGCCGCCATCCCCACCCTTCTCGTTTACGTCGTCGCGGGACGCTACTTCGTGCGCGGTCTGACCGCCGGCGCCGTGAAAGGCTAGTGCTATGTCAACGCTTGAAATCGATCGGGCCCGCAAGCTCTACGGTGACCTCGAAGTCCTGAAGGAGGTCAGTATCTCCATCGGCACCGGCGACTTCCTGGTGCTGCTCGGCCCTTCGGGTTGTGGCAAGTCCACACTGCTCAACATGATCGCCGGCCTCGAGAACATCTCAGGTGGCGAAATCCGCATCGCCGGCAGGGTTGTCAACGACCTGTCGCCGAAAGACAGGGATATCGCCATGGTGTTCCAGTCCTACGCCCTCTATCCCACGATGACCGTGCGCCAGAACATCGAGTTCGGCATGAAGATCCGCGGCGTGCCGCAAGCCGAGCGGGACAAGGCGGTCAAGACGGCGGCCGACCTGCTCCAGATGACGCATCTTCTGGACAGGAAGCCCTCGCAACTCTCGGGAGGCCAGCGCCAGCGCGTGGCAATGGGGCGCGCGATCGTGCGCCAACCCAAGCTGTTCCTGTTCGACGAACCTTTATCCAACCTGGACGCCAAGTTGCGCGTCGACATGCGAACCGAGATCAAGCGTCTTCATGCACGATTGGGAACCACAATCGTATACGTCACGCATGACCAGATCGAAGCCATGACGCTCGCCACGCGCGTTGCCGTGATGAAGGACGGCGTGGTCCAGCACCTTGACGATCCGCAGTCGGTCTACGACCGGCCGGCGAACGTATACGTGGCCAAGTTCGTGGGCTCGCCCTCCATGAACATCGTTCCGGCGAGACTTGACGTGGAAGACGGTCGGCCAGTCGCGGTGATCGACGTCCCAGGTGGGGCGGCTGCCCGCCTCTCAGGCATCCCTTTGTCTTCACAAGCGGCAGCCAAATACGCTGGGCGCAGTATTCTGCTGGGCGTTCGTCCGGAGTTGTTCAGCGTCGCCGGCGAGCAAGCCGCGCAAGCGGTCACGGTAAACATCGACGTTGTCGAGCCTACGGGCCCCGATACGCTTGCTCTTTTCCAGGCAGGCGGGGTCGAAGTCACAGCTCGTGTGCCGCCAAGGGCCGTGGCAGCCCGCACTTCGGCGACCCTCGCGGTCGATACTGGCAAGATCGTGCTGTTCGATGCCGACAATGAGCAACGCATAGACTGAGGCATCGACGTGGATCAAACAGCTGATATCGTCATTATCGGGTCAGGCATAGGAGGCGCTTCCCTGGCCCATAGCCTGGCCGGCACCGGCAGGCGCATCGTGATTCTGGAACGTGGCGAGCACCTGCGCGACGCGCCCCAGGCGCGCGACGACCGGGCGATATTTCTCGAGGGCTTCTACCGTTCGACCGAAAAGTGGGTTGGCACCGACGGCCAAGCTTTCCTGCCTGGCAATTACTATTATGTCGGAGGCAATTCCAAGTTCTTCGGCGCGGTCATGTACCGCTACAGGCTGGAAGATTTCTCGCCGCGCCCTCACATGGACGGCGCCTCACCTGGGTGGCCGATCACCTATCACGAGCTCGAGCCTTGGTACGAGCGAGCCGAGGCGATTTTCAAGGTGCGGGGTGACCCCACGCAGGATCCCACCGAGCCGCCGCGCACCGGTCCTTACCGTTTTCCGTCGGTACCCGACGAGCCGGCCATAGCGGCCGTGCGCGCTCGCTTGAAAGAGGCGGGGATCCATCCAGCCAGCCTTCCCCTGGCTATCGACATCAATGAGTGGCTTCGCCGCGCAAAGACCGGTTGGGATGCGTTTCCCAACACGGGTTCCGGCAAGATCGACGCCGAAGTTGGACCGCTGACTGCCGCGTTGAACAGCAGCAACGTCAGTCTCGTGACCGGGGCCAATGTCGTGCGGCTGGAAACCGACCCGATGGGTCGCAAGGTGACTGCCGCAGTGTTTCTAAAGGATGGTGTTGAGCGGCGGATCAGCGCTGGTATCTTCGCCGTTGCGGCCGGCGCGGTCCAGAGCGCGGCGCTCTTGCTGCGCTCGGCGAATGCCGCACATCCGCGCGGGCTGGCCAACGGCTCCGACCAACTCGGCCGCAACTTCATGAACCACAATACCACCGCCATGCTGGCGATCGATCCGCGGTCGGCCAATACGTCGGTCTACCAGAAGACCCTGGCATTCAACGACTTCTATAACGCCGATCCGGAAACAGGTTTCCCGCTTGGCAACGTGCAATTGCTTGGACATATCACCGGTAACATCCTCAAGGCCAACGCGCCCTTGCTTCCACGGTGGCTGGCGGGGCTGATAGCCCGCAATTGCTATGGCTGGTTCTTGACCAGCGAGGACCTGCCCAATCCAGAGAGCCGGGTCACGGTTCAGAATGGCCGCATCGTCATGCATTGGGTTCGCAGCAACATGCGAGCGCACGAGCTGCTGATCCGCAGGACGCGAGGTGTGATGCGAAGGGCGGGCTTCCCCATCGTTCTTACTCGAACCTTCGGCAGAAAGACGACTTCGCACCAGTGTGGCACTGCCAGGCTTGGAAGCGATCCGGAGACGTCGGTTGTGTCGCCTGATTGCCGTTCCCACGAAATTGCAAACCTCTATGTAACCGACGCTTCTGTGCTTCCGACATCCGCGGCCGTCAACCCGGCACTGACTATCGCGGCGCTCGCCATCAAGGCTGGCGCCGTCATCAGCCGGTCGTGAGGACCTCATCTTAGTATCCAGACTTGTGAATCTTGCACCTGCGTGGGTGACGCCCGAGGTCTTGGCTGAGCGGAGTTAGCAACCATGATTGCCGACCGTATCGAAACGGATCTGATCGGACCGCTCGCTGTACCGGGCCACGTGCTCTATGGCGTGCACACCCGTCGAGCAGAACAGAACCTCGATGTGTCCGGGCTGCGGCTGAAGGATTTTCCCGAGTTCATCCAGTCGATGGCGATGGTGAAAAAGGCTGCTTGTCTTGCAAACATGGAACTCGGACTGCTCTCGCCCGAAAAGGCCCAGGCTATCTCAGATGCGTGCGGCGATATCATCGAACTGAAGGGGATCGAAGAAAACTTCCCGGTTGACATGATGCAGGGAGGGGCCGGTACGTCGACAAACATGAACGTCAACGAGGTTGTGACCAACCTGGCCCTGATCAAACTCGGCGCCAAAATTGGCGATTACGCAAGGCTGCACCCCAACGACGACGTAAACCTTTCCCAGTCGACAAACGATGTGTATCCGACCGCAATCCGTCTGACGGTTTTGCGGGCCTGCGACGGGCTCGTATCGGCACAAGTCAATTTGCGTGATGCGTTTCGCGCCAAGGCGCTCCAGCACGCGAATGAGCTCAAGGTTGGCCGAACTCAGCTTCAGGACGCGGTGCCCATGACAGTTGGGCAGGAGTTCGGAGCCTTTGCTGAACTCATCGACGAAGATATCGTCCAACTTCAGTCGGTCGCGAGATTGTTGTTGGAAATCAACCTTGGGGGCTCGGCGATCGGCACCTCGATTAACGTGCCCCGCGAGTTCCCAGGCATCGTTTGCGGTCATCTGTCGCGAATATCAGGCATTCAGCTTGTTGCTGCCCGTAATTTCATCGAGGCAACGTCGGACACCGGCGGCTTCGTTTCCTTTTCGGGCATGCTGAAGCGCATTGCGGTCAAGCTCACCAAGATCTGCAACGATTTGCGCCTGCTTAGCAGTGGGCCGCTTGGCGGACTGGGCGAGATTCGATTGCCACCCGTGCAGGCCGGCTCTTCGATCATGCCGGGTAAAATCAATCCCGTCATTCCTGAGATGGTGAACCAACTCAGCTTCCAGGTGATTGGCCACGATCTTACCGTGACACTGGCCGCAAGCGCGGGCCAGCTTCAGTTGAATGCAATGGAGCCGGTGATCGTCTTGAACATCCTGCAATCCATGCGGTTGTTGACGAGAGGAATGCGGATTTTCAAAGAGCGCTGCGTGGACGGGATCGAAGTCGATTTTGATCGTTGCAGAGCGCTGCTTGATCAATCCCTCGTTCTGGCAACGCCCTTAGCAAAACTGATCGGCTACGGCAAAGCAGCCGAATTGTCCAAGCGCGCTTTGGCAGGCAAGAGGACCTTACGCCAAGTCGTTGAAGAAGCGGGGGTTCTGCTTCCCGACCAGGTTGAGCATATTTTTGGCAACAGCGCTGAGTTCGCTGGTCTCCCCGACGCCTCCCCGGCTTGAAGATTGGAAGACTGTCTCGCAAGTGATGACCGGGACATCCCGGTCGTCGGGCTTGGCGCAGCGGATGCCGTTCGCACAGCGCCAAATGGGTAAGGCGCCGCTCGCAAGAGACTGCTGGCCCTTACGTCAGCTGGTCAGGACCTGTCGTGGACGGCGATGACAGCCTTGATCAGCCCAGCCTTCTCGCGTGACCAGCGCGCAATGTCGTGAGGGCTCTTGGCCAGAGTGGTCCGGTGGGTCACGAGCCTGGTAATCGGTATTTCGCCGTCCCGGATCGATGCGGCGACCTGATCGAAATCGCTCCTGGTGGCGTTACGGCTGCCGATCACCGTCATCAAGAGCAGAGCCGAGATCGTGCCTCACTTACCCGTCCATTCGCGAATACGGCGCACGACCTCAGTTGTCGAGATGCCGTACCGATCGTGAAGTGTCGGCAGAGCACCGGCGTCCAGAAACTCGTCGGGAAGGGCGATCTGCCGAAAGGCGGGTGTCACGCCCTCGCGCATAAGCAATGCGGCGACACTTTCACCCAGTCCGCCTATGACGGTGTGGTTTTCCGCCACCACCACCAGCCGGCCAGCTTGGCGCGCGGCCGCAAGAATTCTCTCATTGTCCAGCTGAGATTGCCTCGGATAGTTTGTCGAACCCAGCCTTCTTCCCCGAAGCCCGTCGGCAGAAAAGGCGGACCCGGTATTCCCTGGTCCGCCTTTTTGCGTCCTTCTAATGGCGAGTTCGCGGGTAAGCCTTACGTCTTCGTTGCGGGGGAGAAAATGGAAAAGCGAAACGAACGGCGTACTGCGGCAGGAATCGGTGCAGAAAGGCCCACGCAAAGTCCCCACATCTTCGTCGGTCGCTCACTCCCCGGCGGGTGTACACGCTGGCGACCTTGTTTGACATCGCCACCCGCCGGACATCCGCTCGCCTTCCAACTCGGAATTCACCTAGGAACACGTCATCCTCCAAGCTTCGACCTGACGTTCCAGCGTCGTCCGTTACCGTGCTGCTCGAATGAGAAACTCGGTGCTGCGTCGAAATTGGTACAGATGGCGATACTTGCTCGATTGCTAAAATAGTGAAATTTTCGCCTCGAGTGCCTGGAAGCAGGATTGGGGAGATGTACTTTCCTCAGTTTCTGGTCGGAATGCTGATCACGTCGAGCGTAGTCGGAACCTGGGCCTATGAGGCCACGGGGTCCGTCTGGATGAGCATTGCCTGGAGCCTCCTAGCCGCGCTTCTGTTGCAGGTCGGCTATCTCGCGATTGTGTTCAGGCTTGTATATGGTCGGCGACACTCCGAGCCGAAGGCGAAGGAGACCGATCCGGACGCTGCCAAGCAACAATCCCTTCCACATCAGCCACGACATACGGACGGCCGCTGACCAACTGCCGGCTTGGGCGTTCTCGTCCCTGCTTTTTTGGAGACCCGTAGCGTCCGCGCATGCCCCCGTATGTGTCCGATCACAAGATTCCCGCCACATTGCCGACCTTTGGTTAGCGTCGCTCCCGGGTAACATGCAACAATTGCTGGAGTCGGACCGGCAGGTGCGGCGAGGCCTGCAATTCGGTACAGCTCTTTTTCCATCGGCGGAGATATTCGGCGATTGGAACCCCGCTGCGGCCAGGCCAGCGGTTGAGCGCGCCCAGCGCCTCAACGCAATCGGGAACCTGTTCGTATTCTGCGAGAATGGTCGGGCACATTGCTTGCGCGAACGGATTGAGACCTGGAACTTCGATCTCGTTTCGGTGGTCGGCGAACCACGTCGCAGCATCTCGGGTAAGTCCCTGGCTGTCGGCGAGCGCGGTATAGCGTTTGATTATGTTCCCACGATATTCGGCAATGGCATCGCCGAAAGCGTTGTCACCTGCGAAAGGCGGGTCCTGTTTCCAGTCTTTCGCCAGGCGTCCCAGGCCTCGCAGCGAGAAGGCCTCCACCATGGCTTCCTCCAGCCATTGGCAAGGCGGTGCCGGCTTCGCATCGGCCTGCCAGCTGTTGGCAAGCACATGGCCGAGTTCATGGCCGAACTGGTAGGCAAGCTTCGACCAGTCCCGTTCGCCGATGTCGACAATGATCCAGGCCATACTGCTGCCGTCGGGATGCAGCCAGATCGCCGGCTGTCCGGTGCCATGGCGGTCGACGCGGAGCCTTGCCGGCTGGCGATCAGACAGCAGTCGGACGCCGTCTAGGCAGGCGCGCCGCGCCTTTTCAACGACCTGTTCTGCCGCTTGCGGGAGCATGCGGCCCCAATTGCCCGCGAGTTCGAGCGGGGCGGACAGAAGCGTCGCGGGTGTCTTATTCCGGGGGGATGGCATAGCTGCATAGCCCGGGTCCAGGATGGCCGAAAACTTTGCCATTGCGGTAGCCGATGCTGCCGCAACGATGATGCCAACCGCCAAATCTCGGCGCCTCATAGCCTCTCCAGTTGCCGGACGCAAATCCTCCAAAAGTTCGAATGCCTGGTCCAAGCCGTCTCGCCAGCTACCACCGATCCGGCTAGACTTGAAGTTCTCTCAAGTGGAGGCCGGGGCGCAAGCTGGTTCGCTCGATGCAAAGTGAGTGAATGGACGAACCATCGCCAAAATGGGGCTAAAAGCGTCATGTCGGAGATTTATGTAATCAATCTCGATCGAAGTGTCGGGCGGCTGGATAAATTTCGCAAGTTGAACTCGCACCTGCCGGAAGTCCGGAGGTTCTCCGGATTTGACGGAAAATCCATCGACCGCGACAAGCTGATAGAGCGTGGGGTTATCAGTTCGGATTTGGAGTATGCGCCTGGGAGTCTGGGCTGCGCCATCTCGCACGTGACGCTCTGGAGAGAGGCCGTCGGTCGGCACAAGGTGATAACGGTTGCCGAAGATGATGCGATCTTCTCTCGCGAGTTCGAACGACATACGAACGCGCTCTTGGCGAACATCCCGGCCGATTGGGATTTCATCCTGTGGAGTGCAAGTCTGCGATGCTATGCCTGGCTAGATGCCCTTCCTGGCGGAACCGGTGCCAGGCTGGAGTTCTTTCCGGGCGAAGTCATGACGCATATTGCTGACTTCCAGGAGGCGGAAATCGAACCTGCTCTGCTTCGAGCGCGCTATCTGCTCGGCACGGTTTGTTACTCCGTCTCGCCACGTGGCGCGCGCGCGCTGTTGGAGTGGTGCCTTCCGATACGGCCGATGATCGTGGATTTTGCAGGCTTCGGCCTAAGGCTGAACAATGCAGGCATCGATTGCATCATGGCGGGCGTGATGCCCTCGCTCAACGCCTATGTGTGCTTGCCGCCGCTTGTCATCAGTGACGAACGGCCGGAGGAATCGGTACGGATCAATACGTGAGCGACAGGCTGGCGTTGACCGCAGTCGGCCAGTCCGTCCCATCAGGCAACCGATAGCCTTTTCACCGAACACCTTCTTCGCCGAGCGGCGCTGCTCGATCTTCGTGCCGGCGCCGAATGAAGAAATCGAGGTTGTTCCTGAGACGCTCATTGCCCGGGTCAAGCTCGAGCGCCATCTGCCCCCATTCCACAGCACGGTCCATCGCATTCAGGTGCCATGAGGCGATGGCGCCCAGATCAAACAGCCGAAAGCCCCAGCAGTTCGGGTCATCGAGATAGCTTCCGGTGCGACGGGTGTTTTCGATTCCGTTGCTGCACGCCCAGAACAGATTCAACCAGTCGGCCCTGCCGTGGAGTTCCTCCGCAAGGTCGGCCCAGATCTCGCGCCGATGCGGCGCTTCCATTCGCGCTTTGTCCAACCACACCAATCTCTGGTCCGGCATCATGCGTGCGATGTAGCGCATCGCTTCTGACCGTTCCTCGCCCCAGGTGCTTGTCGGCAAGCCAAGGTAGCGCTCAAGCAATTGAACGGCCTCGTCGGGCCGGTTGGCCCACATCAGGTCCCGCCCGAGCCAGAAACACATCTGTGCGTCGTCGGGATCTTCCTTGTAGGCAACCTCCATCAGAGGCAGGTAGCTGCTCCTGGTTGGCTTGGCCAGGTCCTGCACCTCGAACATGACCAGGTCGTTGCTGGTCGTGACCACCTCCCTTTCTCCGGTGAAGACGAGGGCCTCATGGACGGGGCGCTTGAAGCGATATCCCCAGCGATGGTGAAAATTCTTGGTGGCCCATTGCCGCAACGGTCTGGGGTCGCCGACACTCGCTCTATAGATCGTCTGGCAATAGAGGGCTGTCGTTTCGGGTCTCCAGGCCGCCTCCAGCTTGGGGCGCCAGCCGGGCTCGAGGAAACGGTCCATGTCCATCGTGCAGCACACGTCGACGTCGGCGGGGATGAGTGCCAGGGCGGCATTTCGGGCGTCATCGAAGCGCCATGGGCGGACCGCGATCCGGTGCACGGTAACGCCGGCGTTGATCAGTCGGGATACCGTGTCGTCGGTGCTGCCGGTGTCGGCGACTATCCGATAGTCGGCGCCGACGGCCGAATTTGCCCACCTCTCGACATGTGCGGCTTCGTTCAACGCGATGGTGTAGACCGCTATCTTCAAGGAAGGGGTCCGCGATTGGACGCAGTCGCTAAGCGACCTCCCGCTGAACGGCTGGACTCGCCCGAACCCGACCGCGCCGCCCTGTGACGCTCATCGAACAAGGCCGACGCCTCCGCGCTTGCGGATCGCCACTAGCCCTCCGAGCAATTTTGCCTGGCTAAGCTCGAAGTGGCTGTCGAAGAACCGGATTTCGGCAAACTGATCGGCAAGGTCGCTGATACCGACCGGGTCGATTGATCGGGCCGTGCCGTGCTGTTGGATTTCTCGCAAGATATGCTTGGTGAGTGTGATTTCACCGGCATTTTCGCCTGTTGGCTGCCAGTCGAGGTCTTCGATGAAATACCATCCACCCTCTGCGAGCAGCGGGAAGAATTCGCGAAGCGTCAGTTGCTCGTCGAACGAGGCGTGGCTGCCGTCGTCGATAATCACGTCAAGCGAGCCCGGTTCCAGCTTCGCCGCGACGGAGCGCAGATCCTCCAGCTTGGATTGATCGCAAACGAAAGACTTGAACCTCCCATTGTTGAACTGAGAAAAATCCGTCAGGTCGACACCGATCACCTCGGCGTAAGGAAAATAGGACTGCCAGAGCGCGACCGAGGGCGTCTCGGACTGGTTGCCTTCCGCCGCGATGCGACAGAGGCCGATCTCTAATAGCCTCCGCATGGAAAGTCTCCGGCTCGACAGCAGCCGCTCGTAGACGCGTGCGTAAGCATGCCGGTTGCCGGTATGGCGGTTCTTGTCGGTGTTGAAGCGATCAGCAAGATCGATGAGTGTGGGAAAGCTCCGCAGCGGCTCGACCAGCAAGGAGATGAGCGGCGCTCCTTCCCCGCCCGAGCGAGCCTCATTTCGTGCCGTCCACAGGTGTGTTCCGAAGACACGCTCATCATTCAGGTAGACAGCCACATCGGCGAGCGGCTTTTCGAACTCGCCTATCTCGGTCCAATCGATCGCGTTAAAGAACATTGGCCCGAAGACCCAATCGCGCAGATCGGCGCCTTGATCCGAAGCGATGTAGTCGGAGAGCAGTTTCGGGCCGATCTCGCCGAACCCCTTGCCGCTTGCACCGAAGAAGCGCTCGATTGACATCTCGTAGAGCGCTCTCAAATGGGGGCTGAAGGCTTCGGCATAGATGACGTTGCCGCAGACGAAGTGGCCTTGGTGCCCGCCGCGCCATTGCAGATTGAAAAAGTAATCGCCGCGGAACGGAAACGGTCGCAGCATGACCACGTCGCAATCCATCCACAACCCGCCATGTTCGTAAAGCACGGCGTAGCGAAAGGCGTCGCTGAAATAGCGGATCTCGGAGCCGGCGACCATTCGCTCGAACAAGCTGCGCGGCATCACGTCATCCGCGGCGCGTACCTCGACGCCGAGCGGCACGAGGAATTGAAGCTTGTTCGGCGAGTAGCTCCAGACCCTCACGGGATGGCCTGCGGCGCGCATCGACGTGGTGGCGGCAATCAAGGTCAGATGCTTCGCAGTGTCGGAAAGCACCTCGTAAAAGCAGTGGATCTGAGGCAGCGCGGCATCTCCCCTGTCCAGGAAGGGGGCTATCCGGCTATCGAACGCCCAGGATTGATCGCGACGCTCATGCGGCGAGTCTGCGAAGCGAAGGAACGGCGCCAGCTCGAGCAGGACCTCCTCTGTGCCTTTCGCATTGCCGGAGAGGACAATCCTGCTCGCCTCCTTCGGGAGTCCGCTGTCAGGCCGGGTTTGTTGATGGAGGTCGCCGGGTTCTTTGCGCTGCTGGGCCGCCGCAATTTGTATGGTCGCACCGTCCGCCGACGTCGTCGCAAGTGAGCTCCAATATGCCTCGCTTGCGAACAAATAGTCGGTCCTCTCCAGCAGCGAGCTTACCTCCGAGGCATCGACGGCGGCGATCCACGCTTCGCTCTCGGCGACGCCGTACGAAATCAGCAGGCGCTCGTCTTTTGGGTGCCAGGCTAGGCCGGCGGCAAATTCACCCCCCTTTTCATTGAAGAAGAACGGCCGGCTGATCTTTGCCAAGCAACCTGTTTCGTCCAACCAGACGAAGCGGTGCTGGCAGTATGGCTGAGCCCCGTCCGGCCTTGCCCGCGTCTCGTGCGCGAGTGTCAGCCATCCGCCTTCGAAGGCAATCGCCTGGGTGCCTCCCTTGAGCTCGTCGGCAGCGACGGAAGACGGCTTTTCCGATATCGTCTGCCCTTGATCGCCGACAATGCGGATGGAATCACCCACAGAAAGGAACTGCAGCCGCTCCCGGTCGGTGCCGATGCCAGCCGGCTTGACGAGGGGGAGCCAGTTGTTGCCGTTCATCTTCGCACCGATCGGCCGGAGCACTCGCCAGTCAGTCATCCGGTATGGTGCAGGCCCGCCATGGTCGATGCGCGCGATGACCGGTTCGCCTTCTGCGGCCGACGCGCGCATATAGGCGCTGCTCCACAATTGCCCCTCCCAGGCAAACGGACGCATGGCCTCGAGGCCGCAGCCGTAAGCAGGTCGCGGCAAGTCGGTCGGCTGTGAAATCTCGTCGGCCGACGCGATCCCGAATTCGCTGTCGATGCGCAGCAAGAAATTGCGTGTGTGCACCGCCGCTCGATCCGGCGCTCGAGCCCGGAGGTCCTCTTCCGCCGCCGCCAAGGTGATGGCCCCCTGCAACACTACGATCTGGTTGTCCCAGCGAGCCACGGACGGGTTTGAGAGCCGATAGCCCTCGGGCGGCACGAAGGCGACCGGTTGCGCAGTGAACGATGGCATCATCGTCTTGGCGGGCTCGATGTAGAAGAACAGGTTGGAGCGCGCCAGATCGCGGGAACCGTCGGCGATGCTGCGGCTCAGCGCCAGCCAATTGCACACTGCGAACCCGCGGTCCTTGCGCAATGGATCGCTGGCGTAGTTTGCCGCGATCGCGTATTCCTCGCGAAGGCCCGTCGTGTAGATGAAATCCTCGAGAAACAGGATGTCTTGCTCCGGTTTCCTGATCGCCAGACCGGCTTCCGAAAACAGCACGCTGGCGTCATTCATCCCCTTCTCGCGATGGAACCGCGCGAGGTCGTAGAGGGGTTCGGTACGTTGCGGGCGCTGATTGAAGGCAGCAAGCGCCTGGCGAATGAAGCCTGCGTCGTCCCCGAGCTTTCTTAGGCAGCGCGCCTCCTGCAGCCGGGCGTTCCATGCTTCCTCGTCCCAGCCGCCCATCGCCGCGCGTTTGGCGTAGGCCACCGCCGCCTCGGCCGTGCGTCCGGCGTCGCGGTAGGACTGTGCCAGGTAAAACCAGTATCGGTGGTTCTCCGGGTCTTTCTCCAGCGCCTCCAGCAGGAGCTTGATGTCGCGCTCGAACTTGTCGACGCGGTTCGATCCGGTGGCGTGGTCCTTGTACCAAACGCCCTGCAGTTCCTTCACGTCGCCGGGAACGTCGAGATATTCATGCGTCACGCCACGGTAGCGGGCGCCGGCATCGCGCCTGACGATGCGGGTGTTCCAATAGGCGAGGTCGGAACCGGATCGCTGGAGCAGCCGATAGCCGGGACAGTCGAGCTGCGCTCGGAAGCCCGCGTCCTCGACGACCAACTCCATGTCGGCGTCGTCGAAAAGCAGATAATCATAGACGAGCGACGAAGCATATGCATGATCGAGCGCGGCGTTGCGGGCCTGCTCGAAATTTTCGAAGGGGAACTGATGCAACTCCCCGGGCAGGTCGCGATCGGCGAAGAAAGCCCTGATGTAATCCTGGGTCCCGTCGGTCGACCCGGTGTCGCCGATGACCCAGCAGTCGATGTGGTCGACAACCGCCCCCAGACAGCGCTGCAGGTTCGCCATCTCGTTCTTGACGATCATGTTCAGGCAAAGTCGCTTGCCCGTGGTCATCCGTGAAATTGCCATCTCTCGCTCTGACGTTGCGCGACGTTCAGCAATGCCATTCTTCGTGCCGCGGATTAATTCGCGGAGCCGTCTCGAAGCTCCTATTGTCTACTTGTCCCGCCACCGGAGCGGCTAAGGTCCTCAGACGATCTCCGCCCACTTCACCGCCATTTGCCGAGCGACGTCAAGATCGACGAAGCGGTGGTTGGCGTCGACCCATCGCCACGCCGAAACGGGATAGCGGGAGCTCGATCCCGATCACGTTTCTGGGTTTGACGCAAGTTGCCGGGTGAGGTTAAGTTATGGATTTCCAAAATATTTTCTAGAGTTGCGGTCTGTAATATTTCCTGACCTAATACTTTAGAGGTAGGCCGGTTTAGTCGCTTCCATAGTTTACAGATCGCTAATTTTCAAATTTACTAATTTGCTGCTGTGAGGGGGGGCCCACAGGTCGTGGGTAGCTGGCAGTCTGCGGAAGTCGTAGGGGAGTCAAGCCAGAGGGTTCCGGAGTAGCAAGGCCAAAGTCGCGGACGACTAAGGCACGTGCGTTAGTGAGCGCGCGGCCGAGTGAGCGTTTGTCTTTTTTGTTCGGGTCGAACAGGTTTTTCCACTCCGGAGCTCTCTCGCGAGTTTTCGCCAAGAGATCGGCGTCGGCTGTGACGGGAGTGGATCGTGTATCACGTGATATCACGTGCGTTTCCCAGGGAGTTTGAAGCCCGCCGCTTCGACAAACTTCAAACCTATCCGCAACTGAGCGCCGCAGGCCGTGCCCATCTATGCGCCGGCGGGAAATTTGTTGCTGCAAGGTGCGGCGGATTGCTCCCGTGCCCCGCATCCAAACCAAATCTCAACAGAGCTGTTCAAACCGAGTGCCGTCGGAAAACGGCGCCGTCTGCGACTTCCTGCCCGCCGATCGGACCGGGAGTCGTCTGGAGCAAAGGCTGCAGCCCATCACGTCTTCGCGCGCGAGCTTTCGCGCGAGTTTGCGGCCAAGCCCGTCGGATCGGGGGCGGTACTGCGGTGATTGAAAATCAAGTGTCAAGCAGGAGAAGCCGCGGCACCAGCCGCCGCTAATCGGGGAGTGCATGATGACCTACGCAACTTCGTCTACTGCAATGGACGTGACCGTTAGGGGCGTTTTGCCCATCGGCGACGCGACCGAGCATATAACCTATTTCATTCTGGATGCCGCCAAGAACGCGATCGTCGGCCAGGTCATTCTTCCCGCCGCCGTCAAGCGAAGCCACGCTGTCGCAATAACCGTGAAGGTTCCGAGCACCGCCGGCTCTCTCGCGATCGGGACATTTGACGATGGCGGGAATTTCCAAGCCTCCGGTTTCCTCCGCGTGGAGGCCCCCCTCGTTGGCCGCCCAAGCGGCGCCGTCGGGCCGTCCGGAAGATGACCGCGGCCAAGCGCAATTTCCGCGCCGCTCGCCGACTAAGCCGGTGGGCGGTTTCCCTTTTGAAATGAATTGGACGCGAACAGGAGCCAGTCATGGCCCGTGCCTCTGAAATTCTCTTTGTGGATCCTTCGATCTCCGATCTCGAGACTGTTCTGAGCAACGTCCGGCCGGGGATCGAGGCCATCCTGGTCGATGGCCGTCAAGCGCCGGCGGCGCAGATGGCTGCGGCGCTGAGAGGGCACGAAGAACTGCACGCGGTCCACATCATCGCGCACGGCGCACCTGGTCGGGTTGTTTTCGCTTCAGGAGAATGGTCGGTCGGGACGTTGAAGGGGGCGGCTGAGGAATTCGCCGCGATCGGCAGGGCGCTCGCTGCGGACGGCGAACTGCGGCTATGGAGCTGCGAGACGGCTCGAGGAAACGCAGGCGATGCGTTCGTCGACGCTTTGGAAGCGGCCGTCGGCGTGGATGTCTGCGCGTCCAGTTCGCTTGTCGGTGCGGCAGTCCTGGGCGGTGCGTGGGAACTACCCGCACGTGCGGGCGCGTCGGCGCCCCTGCCGCCGCTGACTCCAGTTGGCGTAGCAAGTTACATCGGGGTGCTTGCAGCGGCCGATCTCACACTCACCGGGGACATAACTGCTGGCGGCAGCTCTTCGGCTGTTAACACATACTATATAGTGGACACTCACGCGATTCCTCCGACCAATCCGTCGCTTAATACTGCCGATGATACAGTTGTTGGTAGTTTTCAGCTTCCGTCTGCAAACCAAAACGGTTTAATCACAGACTTTTCTACAACAATAACGATTCCAAACACTACTGATATTTATTTTGTCTACGACAGTACTTTCAAACTCTACGGTACGCTTTCTCCAGTTCCCGGAGGTTATAGTTTTACGCCTGTAGATAATAATAATGGCGATAATGGCAATCACTTTGATACCGCTGCCTTCATCGCCACCACAGGTCAAGGCGCGACCGGACCCGCGGGTCCGACTGGAGCTACAGGTGCCGCAGGTGCGACCGGCGCGACAGGTGCGACCGGGGCCACGGGCGCTACCGGAGCAACCGGTGCGACTGGCGCTACCGGTACGACCGGCGCTACGGGCGCTACCGGAGCAACCGGCGCGACAGGTGCGACCGGGGCCACGGGCGCTACCGGAGCAACCGGTGCGACTGGCGCTACCGGTACGACCGGCGCTACGGGCGCTACCGGAGCAACGGGCTCGACAGGCGCGACCGGAGCAACCGGCGCCACAGGTGCGACCGGAGCCACGGGCGATACCGGGGCAACCGGTGCGACCGGCGCTACAGGCGCGACTGGCGCCACGGGTGATACCGGAGCAACCGGCGCCACAGGTGCGACTGGCGCCACGGGTGATACCGGAGCAACGGGCTCGACGGGCGCGACCGGAGCTACAGGCGCCACAGGCGCGACTGGCGCCACGGGTGATACCGGAGCAACGGGCGCCACCGGCTCGACAGGTGCAACTGGAGCGACAGGCGCTACCGGCGATACCGGAGCAACAGGCGCGACCGGCTCGACAGGTGCGACCGGAGCAACCGGCGCCACAGGTGCGACTGGCGCCACGGGTGATACCGGAGCAACCGGCTCGACGGGTGCGACCGGAGCAACCGGTGCCACAGGTGCGACCGGCGCCACCGGCGATACTGGAGCAACCGGCGCCACAGGTGCCACCGGCGCCACAGGTGCGACCGGCGCTACTGGTGCGACCGGCGCCACGGGTGATACAGGCTCGACTGGAGCAACAGGCGCAACGGGCGATACCGGAGCAACCG
>NZ_RZSV01000070.1:0-25440 GCF_004023205.1 Mesorhizobium sp. M1A.F.Ca.IN.020.03.2.1
TCCCAAAGCCGGAAACGCCCGCTTCCTAATTTAGTTCCCTGCCCGGCGGAACTTTTTCAGAAAGCCGACGTTGGTTTTGCCGGGACTTCCAGTGAGTCTAGCCTTTGCAATGCAACAACGTCATCTGAGGGAGACGTCAAATATGAGCCTGTCCGCAACCATCGCTCCTCACCTGCCTTTCCTCCGCCGTTTCTCGCGCGCCGTGTCGGGATCGCAGGAAAGCGGTGACGCCCTGGTTGCTGCGATGCTGGAGGCCATCATCGCCGACACCGAAGTTTTCCCCAAGGCATCGAGCGATCGCATTGCGCTGTACAAGGTCTTTGCCAGGCTTTTCACTTCGATTGCGATCCGCGTGCCGCAAGAGCATGCGCAGACAGCTTGGGAGCAGCGGGCGGCCGCCAATCTCAACGCAATCGCGCCGCGGCCGAGGCAGGCTTTCCTGCTGGTCGCCGTAGAGGGTTTCAGCGAGGATGAAGCGGCGGAAATCCTCGATGCCGACGAACAGGAGTTCTCCGAATTGCTTGCCCAGGCAAGCAGCGAGATTTCTCGCCAGGTCGCGACCGACGTGCTGATCATCGAGGACGAGCCGCTGATCGCCATGGACATCGAGGAGATGGTCGAAAGCCTCGGCCATCGCGTTGTCGGCACCGCCCGCACGCACGCCGAGGCGGTCGCCGTTTTCGGCAAGACGCGTCCGAAAATGGTGCTGGCCGACATCCAGCTCGCCGATGGCAGCTCGGGCATAGAGGCGGTCAACGAGATCTTGTCCTCGACGCCGGTGCCGGTGATCTTCATCACCGCTTTCCCTGAGCGCCTGTTGACCGGCGAGCGTCCCGAACCGGCGTTTCTGGTGACCAAGCCCTTCAATCCAGACATGGTGAAGGCCCTGATCAGTCAGGCGCTGTTCTTCGACCGGCAGGCGAAAGCCGCGGCCTGACCGCATGTCCGATCATTGAGGTCTCATGCGAGGCGCCCGCGCCTCGCACGATGCGGCGCGGAGTCCCATCCGTGAAGCGTTTTCAGGGGATCGTCTTTTTCCGCAAATGGTGGAACAAACGCCATCCAGCCACGTTTTTTCCAGGACGTTAGAAGGAGAGATATCATGCTGTACTGGGCGCTCGTTTTTCTTGTGGTCGCGATCATCGCCGGCGCGCTTGGGTTCGGCGGCATCGCCGGCACGTCGGCTGGCATCGCGCAGATATTGTTCTTCGTCTTCCTTGCTTTCCTGGTGATCTCACTCATCGCCGGCCTCGTCAGGAGAACCTGACCAGGGGGAGTGCCGAACACTGGAAGCCGCACCCCTCAAACGGTTTCCAGCCACCGCCGGGCGATGTCCCCAAAAGGATGTCGTCCGGCGGACCGCTTTTGGGCAGCATAAGCATCAGTAGGTCAAGACCGGGGCAGCAATCCTCGTAAGCCGTTCGCGCCTGGATGCGGGAAGTATCGAATGCGTTCCAAGGCCTCAGAGAAGGACTATACGCAAGAGCACAGCGACGAAGTGATCGCGATGCATCCGGCGGAAAGCGGGATGCAGGTGGGTCGCGCGCTACTCCACGCGCTCCACAATGCTGGAATTTCGGTCCTCTACCAGGATCGTGAAATGAAGACCGTCTGGGCGCGCAACATGCGGGCCCCGTGGGCCTGCGAGACGGCCGAGGGCAAGGATGCGCTTTCCCCCGCGCAGTCCGAGCGCATAGGCGCAGCCAAGCGCAAGGTGATTGAAACCGGCAACCCGGATCGCCTCGAGCTCGGCATTTCCGACAGTGACGGCGTGCGCTGGTTCCATGTCTGGATCGATGCCGATCGCAGCGACTCCGGCGAGGTTCAGGGCGTCGTCACCACCATGGTCGAGACGACGGAGCAGAAGCGCCGCGAGCAGACGCTGAAAACGCTGCTGCGAGAGGTCAGCCATCGCTCGAAGAATCTTCTGGCCATCATCCAGAGCATAGCCACCCAGACCGGACGCTACTCGGAGACGCTCGGCGATTTTCTGACGCACTTTCGCGGCCGTATCCAGTCGCTCGCCTCGTCTCAGGATCTGGTGACATCCTCCAACTGGCGGGGAGCGGCGCTTCGTGAGCTCGTGTCCGGCCAGGTCGGCCGCTATAGCGCCGATCCAAGTCGCAGCCTGCGTTTCGATGGGGAGAACCCTTACCTAAATCCGAACGCTGCCCTTCATATCGGACTGGCCATGCACGAGCTGGCCGTGAATTCGGTAAGCTACGGCGCCCTGTCGCAGCCTGACGGGCGGATCAGGGTAAGCGCCAGGATCGCGGCCGGCAGCGAGACTTCGCCTGGCCTTTTGCTGATTTGGACAGAAAGGATCGGCGCCGGTCGGCGCACCGAAAATCGTTTTGGCAGCGTCGCCCTCGAACGCGTCGTGCCGACGTCGCTGAATGGCTCCGCCAGTCTCGATATCGACGACGATCGTCTCGAATATCGCCTGACCATCCCGCGCGGCAATTTCGAGATAGAATGAACAACCACGTCTTGGGCAACAGACAGCCGCCGGAGAGGCGTTAACCTGCCATTCACCATAAAATCCGATTGTGTTTCCCCGGCAGAAGCAACTCCAGGATAGCGCGCAATGCCCTTCCGAGTTGCGTAAAACCGTGGAGTGGATCGGCGATCCCGTGAGGCGCTGAACCGCTCGCGACGCATCAAACCCAGCCGCGCAATCACACCGCGATTTGGGAGGAAGCGAATGATGATTGCCGATATGGACAGGCTGGAGCGGGCCGCCCGCGTCTCGATGGGCGGCTTCCAGGACGCCGAAGCACCGCCCTCGCCCCGTTCCTCCCATCCATCGCTTCGCCTCGGCGCCGTCGCGCTTGTTGCTGCTCTCGGGCTGGCGATGGCCTGGCAACTGGCCTGATCTTTCCGATCGAGCAGCCGGCCTGCGCCAAGGGCACGCGCCATTGCGCGCCGACTCCGCCGAGCAGGAACTTTTGAGCGGCAACAATCGTTCTTTGCGGCGGGAGGATTCGACCCGTGGAACACATCGCCGCCTTGCTCCTCGTCATTGGCTGCTCGGACACCATGACCGATTGCCGCGAATTGTCGGTGCCGGTCAGCGTCTTCGAGACTTTCGAGGCCTGCATCGCCGAACGGCCGTTTGCGTTGGGCGACCTGCAGGGGCGCACGCCGCGTGTCATGGGCGAGTGCCTTGCCGTCGATCCGGCACTTGAAGACGACTACGATCAACTGCTGTGGACCGTGCGTCCCGACGGCAGGCTCATCGCGTCGCTGGAAACTTCCGGCGCGCTTGTCGCGTCAAACGGCGCACGCCCGTAAGACACTCTCTTCAGCAATAACAAGATCGGGCAGGCAAAGCCCGTTTTTTCGTGCTAAACGGCGGTTGGCACTGCCAAAAGTGAGGACAAAAGCGAGGAGCTATTTATGCGGAAAATGATCATTGCCATGGTTGCCGTGGTCGCCGTCAGCGGCTGCACCACGACCGAGCAGGATGTCGTCGGGGGCGGCTTGATCGGCGCCGGCGTCGGCGGCCTGGTCGGCGGCGGCAGGGGCGCGCTGATCGGCGCGGCTGTGGGCGCCGGGTCCGGCCTGTTGGTTCGCAACCTGCGCAATGGCCAGTGCGTATATCGCTACCGTAACGGCACGACCTACACTGCGCGCTGCAACTGATCTCGCGACAGAGCGATCCAATGAAGGCCGGCCTGCCGGCCTCCATTTCTTTGCCTGAACGGCCCGCCGCCGCACCGGCGCTGCTCATCCGGTGAGCGGGATCCTTATTTCCACCTTAAGCCCGTCGGCCCGGTAGTCGCGCTTGATCGTACCGCGCAATTCTCGCGTGACATTGAGATCGATCAGCTTGGTGCCGAAACCGGTCTTTGCCGGCGGCTCCAGTTTCTTTTGCCCGGCCTCGCGCCAATCGAGCACCAGCGTCCGCTCCCGGCCACGTCCTTCGACCCGCCAATCGACCTTCAGGGCGCCCACCGAGTTGCCGGCCTCGCCATATTTCAGCGCGTTGGTGGCAAGCTCGTGGAAGGTCAGGCCAAGCGCCTGCGTCGTCGTCTCGTCAAGCAGCACTTCCGGCCCCGACAATATGCCTTCGGAAAGCTCTTTGCCGAACACCTGCCCAAGCTCGGTGCGCAGCAGGTCGCCGAGGTCCGCTTTCTGCCAGCGCGAGCGTGTCAGCATGTCCTGCGACGCGGCCATCGCCTGCAACCGCGCCGAGAATGATGCCGAGAACTCCTTCACGTCCGTGGCCTGCGAAGCAGTCTGCCGCGCGATCGCCAGCACCCTGGTGATCGAGTTCTTGATGCGGTGCTTCATCTCCTGCAGGATCAACTCCTTTTCCAGCAGGCTCTTCTCCGTCGCCTCATGCAGCAGCGACTTCGCCTCGTAGGCGCGCTCCTGATAGCGGGCCACCAAGGCAATCGCCCCGGCGAGCAGCAGACCGAACAGCCCGAGCATCACCGGGATGGCGCGCGAGGAAGGCAGCGCGAAAGCGCTCGTCGGCCGAAACAGGACAGTCCAGGGTCGGCCGGCCACGACGATATCCCGGCGCGCCAGCAGCTTTCCGCCGAGCGATTCGGCCGGCGGCGCCTCCGACCGGAACAGGAGATTGCCGGCACCCGGCTGGCCGTCGAAGATTTCGACGTTGACCGGCAGCAGCGGAGCCTTGCTGAGCGCCACCTGGAACAGATCGCGTGCGCGGAAGGAGGCGTAGAGGAAGCCGGCGGTCGAGGAGCGGCTAGCATTAATGACGTCCGGAGCCGTTTCCACGTTCAGCCGCACGAAGACCAGAAATCCGGGGAATGTCTGCTCCAGCCCTTGTCCCTGGCCAAGTTGAACGAGCCCGCTGGCATGCTGCTGGTCGTCGGCCATGGCCTTCTCGATTGCCGCCCGCCGTGCCGGGTCGCTGAACATGTCGAAGCCGATGATCGACTGGTTGGAGGTATCGAGCGGCTCGAAAAGCACGATGGGCGTGCGCCATTGCTGCTGCGTGATTGCCGGATAGACCGGGTGGGCCGAACCGCGAGCGCGCAGGATGTCGCGCTCGAGCTTGGCCTCGTCGCCGGTCTTGGCCAGCCTCAGGAAGCCGATGCCGCGCAGTCCGGCGAAGTTGTCGTCGATGTCGAGCGCGGTGAGGAAGGCCTTGAACTCGCCGCGCGTGATATCGCCGTTACGAGCATCGAACAGCGCCTGGGTCGAGCGCAGCAGCGACAGATGCAGGTCGATGCGGCTCTCGATGCGGTTGAGCGCATCGTCGGCGGTTCCCTCGAACTTGATGCGTGCCGCCTCCTGGGTCGCGAAATAGGCGAACCCCGCCATCGTCAGGCTGATCAGCGCGACGGCGATGAAGGCGACGATCGGGAAAAGCTTTTTCAATGCAGGGTGCGGCCCATGGACGGTTGGCCACCTTTATGGGCAAGTCTCCGCGCCAATACAATGGCAAGGCCAACCCAACGCCGCGATTGGCTCATCAAACAAGTCGCAAATTAGCCAACCAATTTATGGTCTTAGGCCGCGATTTTCAGCGCTCCCGGGCCTGGCATGGCGCCCGGCGGGCACTTGCCCAGAATGATCATGCCGAGCACCTCGTCTTGAGTCACGTCGCTGGTGCGCGCCGTACCGACGACCTGGCCGTTCTTCATGACGCAGACCCTGTCCGCCAGCTCGAACACGTCATGGATATCGTGGCTGATCAGGAAGATGCCGATGCCGTCGGCCTTGAGCTGCCGCACCAGTTCGCCGACCTGGGCCGTCTCCTGGGGGCCGAGCGCTGCCGTCGGCTCGTCCATGATCAGGATTCGCGCGTTGAACAGGATCGCGCGCGCGATTGCCACCGACTGCCTCTGTCCGCCGGACAGCTTGATCACCGGCTCCTTGAAGCGCTGGAAGCGCGGATTGAGCCGGCCCATCACCTTGCGTGCTTCGGCCTCCATGGCGACGTCGTCGAGGGTGCCCCAGGCGGTCATCAACTCGCGGCCGAGGAACAGATTGGCGGCGGCGTCGACATTGTCGGCAAGCGCCAGCGTCTGATAGATCGTCTCGATGCCGTATTTCTTGGCGTCGCGCGGGTTGGAGATTGCTGCCTCCTCGCCGTTGACGAAGATCTGCCCGGCATCGCGCTTGTAGGCGCCGGACAGTATCTTGATCAGCGTCGACTTGCCGGCGCCGTTATGGCCGAGCAGCGCCACCACTTCGCCGGGGAAGAGATCGATGGAGGCGTCGTCGACGGCGCGAATGCCGCCGAAGGCGATCGAGATGTTGCGCATGTCGACCAGCGGGGCGCCGGCGGGAGCGTTCTTGTCTGCCATGATGCTGCCTCCTTCACACCCGCTTGCGGTAGATGGTGTCGAGCCAGACCGCGATGACCAGCACGGCGCCGACGACGATGCTTTGCAGCGGCGAATCGACTCCGAGGAGCACCATGCCGGACTGCAGCTACTTCATCATCATCTCCCCCATCATAACGCCTATCACTGTTCCCGATCCGCCGTCGAGCTAGGTGCCGCCGATGACCGCCGCGGCGATGACCAGGAGCTCGTCCAGCGTGCCGAGCGCATTGGTCGATGAATTCTGCCGCGCCGACGATATCGCCGCGGCGATCGTCGCCAGCACACCCATGATCATGAACACCTTCATGGTGATCCAGCGCGTGTTGATGCCGGCAAGGTTGGCCGCCTCCGGATTGCCGCCGATGGCAAAGACATAGCGGCCGAAGCGAGTGCGCTTGGTAATGAAGGTCATGACGAGACCGACGGCGATCGCCATCAGCACCGGAATGGCGATGCCGTGGGCGATGAACAGGCCGCCTTCGGGGACCGTGAGGTTGTTGGCGGCGGCGTAGCGGTTCACGATGCCGACCGGCCAGGGATAGGAATTGGCCAGCCACACCGCGCCCATGATGACAGCGCAGGTGACCGCGCCGAGCAGCGTCTCGGCCCAGATCGGACGCAGCGGAAAACGGAAGCGCTTGCGCTGCACCCTGCCGTTGAACAGCGCAAACACCACGGCAACACAGGCGACGGCGCCGACGATCCAGCTCCATTTGGCGCCGATCGAGCCGGCCGGTCCGCCGCCCATCAGTTGGAAGGTGGCGTCGAGCGGCGCCACCGTCTGGCCGCTGGTGACCCACCAGGCAGCACCGCGCCAGACCAGCAGCCCGCCAAGCGTCACGATGAAGGCCGGCACTTCGAGATAGGCGATGACGAAGCCCTGGAAGGCGCCGATCAGCAGGCCGAGCGCCAGGCCGATCAACAGTGCCAGCACCCAGATCCAGGGATTGCCAAGCTCGAGCCCAACCATTCGCACCAGGAAATGCACTTGGGCAAAGCCCATCACCATGCCGATCAAACCCTCGGCCGATCCGACGGAGAGGTCGATGTTGCGCATGACGATGACCAGCACCATGCCGGAAGCCATGATGGCCACGGCCGAGGTCTGCACCGACAGGTTCCACAGGTTGCGCGGCGTCAGGAACGTTCGGCTATCGAAATCGAGCGGATTGACGCCGAGCCGCAGGCTCGAGATGACATGCAGGCCAATCCAAATGATCAGCAGCGCGCCGACCATGCCGAGCATGCGTGTGTCGAGCTCAGTCGCCTTGAGGAAGCGCCCGACGGTGCTCAGTTCGGAAGCCCGCGCGCGATCCGCCGCCGGGTTGGCCGGCGTATCAGAGGTCGTATCGGTCATGATCTCCTCCCGCCGGCTTGCCGTCTGGCGCGGATGCCGGACCACGATGCTAGAGCAATTCCGGGAAAAAGTGCGTAGCCGCCTGGAATTGCGCGGAAACAAACGGCTGGAGCAGTTCGGCGATCCTGCCGGACAGTGACCTGCCCCCAATGGTCTCCGGCTTCAGTACTCCCGAAAACCCTTGGGATACACCGCGGCCGTTGGGCCGCGGCGCTGCGTTTGAACCTGACGGCCAGCTTAGTTGCAGACCGCGACGCTGCCGGCGGCAACGCCCGCGCAGACTTCATCCTTCTTGATCCAACCCGCGTCGATGACGAGGTTGAGATTATCCTTGGTGATTGCGACCGGGGTCAGGAACAGCGACTTGACGGTGTTGCCGCCAGGCGTCGTGAAGTCCTTGGCTCCCGCGATGTCGGTCATCTTCTTGCCGTCGGCGAGCTGCGAGGCGATCTCGGCGGCGTGCTTGCCGAGCTCGCGCGCGTCCTTCCACACCGACACCGTCTGGGTGCCGAGCGCGATGCGGTTGAGCGCGGCATGGTCGCCGTCCTGGCCCGAGACCGGAACGGTGCCGGCCAGGCCTTGCGCCGTCAGCGCCGCGACGACGCCGCCGGCGGTGCCGTCATTGGCCGCCACCACCGCGTCGACCTTGTTGTCGTTGGCGGTCAGGAACTGCTCCATGTTCTTCTGCGCGTTGGCGGGCAGCCAGCCGTCGGTATAGGCTTCGCCGACATTCTTGATCTTGCCGCTGTCGATGGCTTCTTTCAGCACTTCCATCGAGCCGGAGAACAGGAAATCGGCGTTCGGGTCGGCGCCCGAGCCCTTGATGAAGACGTAATTGCCCTCGGGCTTGGCCTTGAACACCTCGCGGGCCTGCATGCGGCCGACTTCCTTGTTGTCGAAGGTCAGATAAAACACGTCCTTGTTCTCGATCAGGCGGTCGTAGCCGACGACCGGAATGCCTTCGTCGAGTGCCTTCTGCACCGCCGGTCCGATCGCCGAGGCGTCCTGCGCCAGGATGATCAGCGCATTGGCGCCCTGCGAGATCAGGCTTTCGACGTCGGTCAGCTGCTTGCCTGGATTGGACTGTGCGTCGGCGGATATGTACTTGTCGCCGGCGGCCTCGATCGCCTTCTTCATCGCCGCTTCGTCGGTCTTCCAGCGCTCTTCCTGGAAATTGGACCACGAAACGCCGATCACCTTGTCCTTCGCCTGCGCGACCGACACCAACGTCAACGACATGGCGACGCCCGCCAGAATGGCGGCTGCGAATCTCTTCATGATATCCTCCTGCGCCCTCGCGGCGCGACCCAGACTGGCCCGAAGGCGATGAGGCTTTTTTTCGAGCCTCGAAAAAATACTATCCAACGCCAAAGCGCTGTCAACTGCAATTCTGACGGTTTTTGAGGTGGTCACGTACTTTTTTCGAGACCCGCAATAAATAATGACAGTGCCGACCGCTTCTGCCACTATCGCGGAACAGTTCGGGAGGAGGCGCAGCCCGGTCCACCGAAACTTGTAAGACCAGGACGGTTCGGGTGCCGGCGTGCGGGACTGAACCGATCTGGCGCGTCGCCGAGTCCTGTGCATGATCGAGAGGCCGCGCTGACTGGGAGGAGACAAAAATGTCGGTCGGAATCCGCCACGACGATCTGCGCCGGCGCAACCGCGCCATGGTGCTCTCGGCCGTGCGCCGGGCCGGCCAGCCGTCGCGCACGGAAATCGCCGCGACCACCGGGCTCAGCCATTCGACCATTTCGGCGATCTCTTCCGACCTGATCCAGGAAGGCGTCTTGGCCGAGAGCAAGCCGAGCGAGACCGCGTCTCTGAAGCGCGGCCGGCCACAGGTGGGCCTCGCGCTCAAGCCTGAGGCGGCGGCGGTGGTGACGGTGGTGCTGTCGCTCAATTTCCTCTCGGTCGCCGTTATCGATTATGCGGGCCAGGTCATCGCCGAGGAGCAGCGCCGCCTCGATACCCTCACCATGCCGCGCAACGAGCTGATCGGCGAATGCTTGGCGATCGTGCGGCGCCGGTTGGACGATCCGGACCTCGACGTCGGCAGCGTCGCCCGCATCGCCATGGGCATCCAGGGCATCACCGATTCCCATGCCCGCGCCATGCTATGGTCGCCGATCACGCCGCTGACCGACATTCCCTTCGCCGACATCCTGGAAAAGGAATTCGGCATTCCGGCCACCATGGAAAACGACTGCAACATGATGGCGGTGGCGCTGCAGTGGCGCGATCCCGACCGCTATCGCGACAATTTCATCGCCATCCTGCTCTCGCACGGCATCGGCATGGGCCTGGTGCTGAAGGGCGAGCTGTTCACCGGCACGCATTCTTCCGGCGGCGAGTTCGGCCACATGATCCATCGTCCGGGCGGCGCGCTTTGCCGTTGCGGACGCCGCGGCTGCGTCGAGGCCTATGCCGGCAACTACGCCATCTGGCGCAGCGCCATGAAGATGAGCGAGGACGCCGAGCCGGTCGATGTCGGCGACGCCGACATGCGGGCGCTCGCCGCCAAGGCGCGCGAGACGGATGGCCCAGAGCGCGAGGCCTATCGCCGGGCCGGGGAGGCGCTGGGCTTCGGCCTTGGCAGCCTGTTCGCGCTGATCGACCCGGCGCCGGTCGCCATGGTCGGCGTCAGCGCCGCCGCCTTTGACCTGATCGAGCCGGCGCTGCGCGAGGCGATCGGCCAGACCGCCGGAGGCCAGCATTCGAAGTCGATCTCCTTCGATACCGAGCCGAACGAATTGCCGCTGATCCGCGAAGGCTGCGCCGTGCGCGCGCTGACCTTCGTCGACCAGGAGATTTTCGCCCCGGGCGTGCAGGCAAGAGCGGGCAAGAACGTGGCCTGAGCAGCTTCGATAGCGATCGTTGGCTTCTGTGCGTCCTGCAGACGCCGGAGATTAGCGAAGGCCCCGCAGCTTCGTCATTCCAGGGCGGAGCAGGAGCGAAGCTCCGTCGCGGAGACCCTGGAATCCATGCCATTACCTCAATCGTCGGATGAGCGGAGCAGAATTTCTGCACCGCCGCGGCGCGTGGAAGTCGCGTGGATCGTCGGGTCTGCGCCGCGTCGCGACGCTTCGTGCTCCGCCCGTGGACGGCGAAGCACCAGCGTCTCGATAACCCGCCAGCTCAGATAGAACCCGTCAGACCTTCGGTGCCCTGGATCTAATCTTCCCTGATCGCGTAGCCCGCCCCACGGATGGTACGTATGACGTCCGGCATGCGGCCGTTGTTGACCGCCTTGCGCAGGCGGCCGACATGCACGTCCACGGTGCGCTCGTCGATATAGATCGTCTCGCCCCAGACATTGTCGAGCAGCTGGCTGCGCGAGAACACCCGGCCGGGATGCCGCATCATGAATTCAAGCAGCCTGAACTCGGTCGGGCCGAGCCGGATCTCGCTCTTCTTGCGGTAGACGCGATGCGATTCGCGGTCGAGGACGATGTCGCCGACCTTGAGCACGCTGGACAGCACCTCGGGCTTGGCGCGGCGCAGCAGCGCCTTGACCCTGGCCATGAATTCCGGCGTCGAGAACGGCTTGACCAGATAGTCGTCGGCGCCGGTCGAGAGGCCGCGCACCCGGTCGCTTTCCTCGCCGCGCGCGGTCAGCATGATGATCGGCAGGCGTTCGGTCTCGGGCCGCATCCTGAGGCGCCGGCAAAGCTCGATGCCGGACACCGCCGGCACCATCCAGTCGAGCACCAGAAGGTCGGGCACATTCTCCTGCAGGCGGATCTCGGCCTCGTCGCCGCGGGTCACCACCTCGACCTGATAGCCCTCGGATTCGAGGTTGTAGCGGAGCAGCACCCCCAGCGGTTCCTCGTCCTCCACCACCATGATGCGTGGCGCGATCATATAGCAGGCACCTTCGCTGTCAGGCCGCCGGCGCCGACATCGTCGTCTCGTCCTGCTTAGGACGATTCGCGGGCAATTGCGTGCCGGTCAGCACATAGTAGGCGTTCTCGGCGATGTTGGTGACGTGGTCGCCGATGCGCTCCAGATTCTTGGCGCAGAACAACAGATGCGTGCAAGCCGTGATGTTGCGCGGATCCTCCATCATGTAGGTCAGGAGCTCGCGGAAGACGGCGGTGTATTTGACGTCGATGCGCTCGTCGTCGTTGCGGAGCTTGGCGAGCGCCGTGGCGTCGCCGGCCGCGTATTCCTCGATCACGCCCTGCACCTGGATCAGCACCAGCTGCGCCATCGAATCGATGGAGTGCGAAAGGTCGCGCGGCGCGGCGCTGACGCCGACCGAGCCGACGCGCTTAGCGATGTTCTTGGCAAGGTCGCCAATGCGCTCGAGATCGCCGGCCATGCGGATGGCGCCAACGACGCTGCGCAGGTCGTCGGCCATCGGCTGGCGTTTGGCAATCAGCGTGATGGCGCGATCGTCGAGCTCGCGTTGGCGCGCGTCCATGATGGCATCGTCGGAGACCACGCGCTGCGCCAGCGCGTTGTCGGAATTCAGCAGAGCCTTGGTCGACGCGCCGACCATCGAGCCGGCAAGATCGCCCATGTCGCGGATAAGCTGGCTGATCTGCCTCAGATCCTCGTCGAAGGAAGCGACCGTATGGGCCATGGTTATGTCCTCGTATGAACTCAGCCGAAGCGGCCGGTGATGTAGTCCTGCGTGCGCTTCTCGCGGGGCGAGGTGAAGATCTTCTCGGTCCGGTCGAATTCGATCAGCTCGCCGAGATACATGAACGCCGTCTGCCGCGACACGCGCGCCGCCTGCTGCATGTTGTGGGTGACGATCACGATCGTGTAGTCGGCCTGCAGCTCGTCGATCAGCTCCTCGATCTTGGCGGTCGAGAGCGGATCGAGTGCCGATGCCGGCTCGTCGAGCAGGATGACCTCCGGCTTCACCGCCACGGTGCGGGCGATGCAGAGCCGCTGCTGCTGGCCGCCCGAAAGGCTCTGGCCACTGGCGTTGAGCTTGTCCCTGACCTCGTTCCACAGCGCGGCGCGCTTCAGCGCCTGTTCGACGCGATTGTCCATCTCGGCCTTGCTTATCTTCTCATACAGCCTGACGCCGAAGGCGATGTTCTCGTAGATCGACATCGGGAACGGCGTCGGCTTCTGGAACACCATGCCGATCTTGGTCCTGAGCAGGTTGAGGTCCTGCGAACGGTCGAGGATGTTCTTGCCGTCGAGCAGCACCTGGCCTTCGGCGCTCTGCTTCGGGTAGAGCTCGTAGATGCGGTTGAGCACGCGCAGCAGCGTCGACTTTCCGCAGCCCGAAGGTCCGATGAAGGCGGTGACGCTGCGCTCGGGCAGCGACAGGTTGATGTCCTTCAGCGCCTTCGACTGGCCATAGTAGAAGTTGAGGTTCTTGACTTCGATCTTGGCCTTCTCGGCGGTCGTCTCGGCTACGTTCAGGTCGGTGGACAACATCGGTTTCATCTGTCCTCTCTGCGTCCGGTAAGGCTGCGGGCGAAGATGCTCAGCCCGAGAACCGTCAGGGTGATTATCAGTGCGCCCGTCCAGGCCAGTTGCTGCCATTCCTCATAAGGGCTCAGCGCAAACTGGAAGATGGTCACCGGCAGGCTGGCCATCGGCGCGTTGAGATTGCTCGACCAGAACTGGTTGTTGAGCGCGGTGAAGAGCAGCGGCGCCGTCTCGCCCGAAATCCGGGCGATCGCCAGCAATATACCGGTGACGATGCCGGACAGTGCGGCGCGATAGGCGACCGAGCGGATCACCACCCAGCGCGGCGCGCCGATGGCGGTGCCGGCCTCGCGCAGCGCGTTGGGCACAAGGTTCAGCATATCCTCGGTGGTGCGCACGACGACGGGGATCACCAGGATCGACAGCGCCACCGCGCCGGCGATCGCCGAGAAATGACCCATCGGCCGCACCATCAGCTCGTAGACGAACAGGCCGACAATGATCGATGGCGCCGACAACAGGATGTCGTTGATGAAGCGCACCACCGTCGTGAGGCGCGAGAAGCGCCCGTACTCGGCCATATAGGTTCCGGCGAGCACGCCGATCGGCGTGCCGACGACGATGCCGATCACGGTCATCACGATGCTGCCGTAAATGGCGTTGAGCAGGCCGCCGGCGTCGCCGGGCGGCGGCGTCATTTCCGTGAACACCGAAAGCGAGACACCCGAGAGCCCCTTATAGAGAAGGGCGCCGAGGATCAGCGCCAGCCAGACGGGGCCGATGCCCGCCGCTATGGTGCAGAGCGCCATCATCACGGCGTTCTTGCGCTTCCGGCTTCGGTGGAGCGATGCGGCTGTCGACATCGGTCAGGCTCCCGTGCGGCTATCGATGCGCAACAGCATGTAGCGTGCGAGCGCGAGGATGATGAAGGTGATGATGAACAGGATCAGTCCGAGCGCCACCAGTGAGGACGTGTAAAGCTCGCCGTCGGCTTCGGTGAATTCGTTGGCGATGGTCGCCGAGATCGTCGTGCCGGGCGCAAAAAGCGAGGCGCTGATGCGGTGCGCATTGCCGATGACGAAGGTGACGGCCATCGTCTCGCCGAGCGCGCGGCCAAGACCGAGCATGACGCCGCCCATGATGCCGACCCGCGTATAGGGAATGACCACACGCCGGGTCACTTCCCAGGTCGTGCAGCCGATGCCGTAGGCCGATTCCTTCAGCACCGCTGGCACCGTGTCGAACACGTCCTTGGTGATCGAGGTGATGAAGGGCAGCACCATGATGGCGAGGATCAGCGACGACGTCAGCAGGCCGATGCCGTAGGGCGGACCGGCAAACAGGCTGGCGAGACCCGGTATGCCGTGGAAAAGATTGATGATGAATGGCTGTACCGTCGTCTGCAGGAATGGCGCGAAGACGAACAGGCCCCAGATGCCGTAAATGATCGAGGGAATGCCGGCGAGCAGCTCGACCGCGATGCCGATCGGGCGCCTGAGCGGGCGCGGGCAGAGCTCGGTCAGGAAGACGGCGATGCCGATGCCGATCGGCACGGCAATGAGGATGGCGATGGCCGAGGTGACGACGGTGCCGTAGATGGGCGCGAGCGCGCCGAAATTCTCGGTGACCGGATTCCAGGATTCAGTGGTGAGGAAGGAGAAGCCGAACTTCGACAGCGCCTCCCACGAGCCGGCGATCAGCGAGACCGCGACGCCGCCGAGAAGAAGCAGCACGAGTATAGCGGAGAGGCGCGTGACCGTTCGGAAGATCGTGTCGGTCAGGGCGAAGCGGCGCACCGTCGCTTCCCTGGTCCGTATGGCGGACGATGTCACGGCTTCGGAAACGGCTGTCATTTGCCCCTCGCATTTCGAAAGAGACAGGAGGGCGCCCGAGGCGCCCTCCTTATTCCGGAGGAATTACATGCCGGAGTAGAGCGGCTTGCCGTTGCTGTCGACGATGTCCTTGCTCCACATTTCCTCGACGCTCTTCACGACCGCGTCGGGCATCGGAACATAGTCCAGCTCGGCGGCCATGTCGTCACCCTTGGCGTAGGACCAGGCGAAGAACTTGAGCGCTTCGGTGGTGGCCGCAGCATCGTCGGGCTTCTGGTAGACGAGGATCCAGGTCGCGGAGGTCATCGGCCAGCTTTCAGCACCAGCCTGGTTGGCCAGGATGACGCCGTAGCCAGGCTTGGAGCTCCAGTCGGCATTGGCCGCAGCGGCCGAGAACGCGGCAGCGGTCGGCTCTACCTTCTTGCCGTCCTTATTGATCAGGTCGGTATAGGTGAGCTTGTTCTGCTTGGCATAGGCATACTCGACATAGCCGATCGCGCCACCGGTCTGCGCTACGTTGTTGGCGACGCCTTCGTTGCCCTTGGCGCCGATGCCCACCGGCCACTCGAGCGCGGTATTGACGCCGACCTTCGACTTCCAGTCGGCGCTGACTTCGGCCAGATAGTAGCTGAAGTTAAACGTGGTGCCCGAGCCGTCCGAACGGTGGACGACCGCGATCGCCTGGTCGGGCAGCTTGACGTCGGGGTTGAGCTTCTTGATCGCCTCGTCATTCCAGTTGGTGATCTTGCCGACGAAGATGTCGGCCAGCGTCGGGCCGTCGAGCACCAGTTCGCCCGGCTTGACACCTTCGAGGTTGACGACCGGAACGATGCCGCCCATCACCATCGGGAACTGCGCGAGCCCGGTCGACTTGAGATCCTCGCCCTTGAGCGGCGCGTCCGAGGCGCCGAAGGTCACGGTCTTGGCCTTGATCTGCTTGATGCCGCCGCCGGAGCCGATCGACTGATAGTTGAGACCGATGCCGGTCTCCTTTTTGTAGGCGTCGGCCCACTTGGCATAGATCGGATAGGGGAAGGTAGCGCCGGCACCGGAGATGTCGGCCGCCATAGCGGCGGAGAGGGAAAGCGTGGATGCCGCAGCCATTGCAATCGCAACGGCCGCCGAGCGGATGAAATATCTCATGTGGCCTGCTCCTGTTCGGAATGTGGTCTTTCGGCACCCTTCCTATCGGCGCCTGACGAGCGCAATAGACGTCGATTATTACAGTCGCATGACAGTTTCGTGTCAGCCCGGTAACGCCTGAACGGGGATGCCTTGGGGGGCCTGCGGCTGCCATTTGCGGACCCAGCCGAAGTTTGCCGCGGGAATCAGTAGCTTGTCCGACTTTTGAATCAAAAATTATCCCGGCGGCCGGATCTCCGGCCGCCGGGAAATAAAATCCGGACGAGAGCGCGTTGCCTGTGCGCCAGAGCGGATCATGGCCTGGCCATCGCCGAAAACAGGTCCGTTGGGGTAGAGTCGACGCTGTTCCTTGCCGGCGGTCGCTGCTCCCGCCCGTAACCGAAGGGCGGAATCGACAGCAGCCATTGTCCTGACCTGGCCTTCATTTTGTATGGTGCGATCACACCATACGTCTGCGTTGGACGCAGATGACGGACCTCGTCGATGACGCCGTGAACGGCCGCGCAGAAAGGCTGTTATCCGGCGCTGCGGCGGACTTCCGCGTCCGACCCGAGCCATCTTTCAAGCTTCTCGAGCAGCGCCTTCGGGCTGATCGGCTTCGGCAGGTAATCATCCATGCCGGCTTCCAGGCAGCGCTCGCGGTCGCCCTTCAGTGCATGCGCGGTGACGCCGACGATCGGCACATGCGTGCCCATCTCGGCTTCGAGCCGGCGGATGGCCGCGGTCGCCTCCAGGCCGCTCATCTCGGGCATCGACACATCCATCAGGATCATGCGCGGGTTCAGCCTGCCGAAGGCGTCCAGCGCCTTGCGGCCGTTGCCGACGATTTCGAACTGGTATCCAGTCTCGCCCAGGATTTGCGTGAACACCATCTGGTTCACCTCGTTGTCCTCGGCGACGAGAATGTCGAGCCCGGCCTCCGCGCCGGCCAGGCGTGGACGGGCACGCGCCGGCGGCGGCTGCAGCAGGACGCGATCCGCCGCGGTCGCCTGCGCCGTGGACGCCTGCGGCGCGCCGGCCCCGGTCTCGACGTCGCCGGTCAAGGCCGGATGGATGGCCGCCGTGCTGTGGCGATGACGCTGGATGGTGGCGACCAGCGTCTCCAGCAAGATCGAGGAACGCGCCGGCTTGATCAGCTGCGCATCGATGCCGAGATCGCGGTAGGCGGCGCTGGCGAGCGACTGGTCGACCGAGGTCAGCATGATGATCGGCGTGTGCGCGAGGCCGGCGGTGTTGCGCACGATGCGCGCCATTTCGGCGCCGGTCATGCCCGGCATCTGGTAGTCGAGCACGACGCAGTCGACAGGCACGCCGTAGGCGGCAGCCGCAATCAGCACCTTCAGTCCCTCGGCGCCGCTTTCGGCCGCGCAGGAATCGAAGGTCCACGAAGCCATCTGCTCGCTGAGGATCGCGCGGTTGACGGCATTGTCGTCGACGATCAGCACGCGCGCGCCGGTCACGTCGACCGGCATGATCCGCTGCCCGCCTCGCTCGGCCCGCGGCAGCGTGACGGTGAACCAGAAGGTCGAGCCCTTGCCCTCGGCGCTGTCGACGCCGATCTCGCCGCCCATCAGCTCGACCAGCCGCGAGGTGATGGCAAGGCCGAGCCCGGTGCCCTCGTGCCGTCTTGTCGAGGAGGTGTCGACCTGGCTGAATTTCTCGAACACCAGCTTCAGCTTGTCTTCGGGAATGCCGATGCCGGTATCGGTGACCGAGATGGCGAGCTTCGTCCCCGACGGAACGCGCTCGCCGGTCACGTCGACCAGCACATGGCCCTGGTCGGTGAACTTCACCGCATTGCCGAGCAGGTTGGTGACGATCTGTCGGATCCGGCCGACGTCGCCGACGAACTGCCCGTCGAGCCCGGGCTGGACGCGAACGATGAGCTCGAGGTCCTTTTCCTTGGCGCGGGTCGACACCAGCGTCGCCACATCCTCGATCGCCTCGGCAAGGTTGAAGGGCGCCGGGTCGAGCACGAGCTGGCCGGCGTCGATCTTGGAGAAGTCGAGGATGTCGTTGATGATGGTGAGCAACGCGTTGCCCGATTTGACGATGATGTCGGTGAACGTCCTCTGCTTTGGGTCGAGGTCCGACTTTGCGAGCAACTCGGCCATGCCGAGCACGCCGTTCATCGGCGTACGGATCTCGTGGCTCATATTGGCGAGGAACTCCGACTTGGCGCGGTCGGCAAGCACGGCACGCCGGCGCGCCTCGCTGAGCTCGGCCTCGCGCTGTTTCAGTTCCGTAATGTCCGTGGTCGACCCGATCAGATAGAGCGAACCGTCGGACGCGATCATCGCGCCCTTGCGCGCGAACTGGTGACGCACGCTGCCGTCCGGCAGCGTCACCTGTTCTTCGATCTCCTGCGTCTCGCCGGTGCGCAGCACCGCCAGGTCGCCGGCGACGAAAGCTTCGCCGTCCGCGCCGAAGATCTCGACGTCGGTCTTGCCGATCGCCTCTTCCTTGCTGAAGCCGGTGAGATCGCACCAGCCCTTGTTGACGTAGAATTGCCTTAGATCCGAACGCTTCGCGTAGATCGACACCGGCACGTTGTCGATCAGGTTGCGGAACACCTCGTTCTCGCTCATGCTTTCCTTGAGCGCCCGCTCGCGCGCCTTGACCTCGGTGATGTCGGTGCTGGAACCGACCAGATGCACCGATCCGTCGGTCGCGATGAGGCGGCTCTTGCGCGTCATCAGCTGCCGCACCGTGCCGTCGCGATGGGTGACAGGCTCCTCGACTTCGCGCCCCTTGCCGGTCGCGATGACCTCGGCATCGTCATGGCTGTAGCTTTCGGCGTCCTCGGCGCCGAAAAGCTGCCGGTCCGTCTTGCCGATGACGTCTTCCTTGGCAATGCCGGTCAGCGCGCACCAGGCCTTGTTGACGAACTCGATTGTAAGATCCTCGGCCTTGATGAACGCCGCCACCGGCAATTCGTCCATGACATGCCGGTAAAGGTCGATCTGCCGCATCGAGTCGCGCAGCGCCTTCTCGCGGGCCTTGATGTCGGAAATGTCGACGCGCACCCCTATGAACGTGCCGTCGTCCGCTCTCATGTCGTAGACCTGGAACCAACGACCGTCGGGATTGAGCCGTTCATAGGACGAATTGGGCAGGTGGTAACGCTTCAGCATGGCGTCGAGCCAGCGTTCTTTGTCGACACCATAGAGATTGTCGATCTCGACGTCGCCGCTCGACCGGAAATAGCCGGCGGAATGACCGAGAGCGAGCGCCTCGCGTAAGGTGCGGCCCGGCTGCCAGGCCGGCTTCAGCGCCGGCAAACTGTCATGCAGCTTGCGGTTGGCGAAGACGAATTCATCGTGGCGGTCATAGATGATGACGCCGGCCGGCAGCGACTCCAGCACCGTGGCGAGATTCTTGCGCGCATCCTCTGCCTCGGTCTCGCGATGCTTCATGTCGGTGATGTCGACATAGGAGATCAGACGCTTGCCGCCGGCAAGCGGTGCCAGCGAGGCGATCAGCACGCGGCCGTCATTGCGCGGCAACTGCCTGGAACCGGCAACGCCTGCCCGGATTTCGGCCTCGCGCTCGGCGATGTGGCGTTGCCAGCCCACCTCGTCGGCACCATAGGGGTCGGCGTCGCGGCTGGCCTCCATCAGCTCGCGGAAGCCGCAGCCGGCAGTGGCGCGAAGCGGATCGATCTTCCAGAAGTCGTAGAAGGCGCGGTTGATGATCTCCGCCCTGAGCTCGGCATCGAGGACAATGACGCCGATCGGCATCGAATCGACCATCAGGCGAAGATTGGCAAGCGCTTCCGAGGTCGCGGCCGCATGCTGATCGGGGGCGCGGGGGACCGCCGCCTCGCCGCGCTCGACCGCGCCTTCGAAAGAACGGGCGGCGCCCATCTCGAAAGTACCGTCCCTATCCGCCATCCCTACCCCCAGGCCGAACCCTCCCGGTTCGTCGGCGGAATGTGCCCGACAAGCATTAACGATCGGCTAACCTTAACGATTCGCAACCGAACACGCCCGATGCCGTTAACGGGTTTTAGGCGGACGCCGGTCCGACCTCGCTGCGGTAATCCGTCCGTTGGCGAACCCACCGCTGCCGGGCTATAAAATCGGTGGGGGTATAGCTGATGCTTGGTCGAATGCTGACTTTTGTTCTCTGTCCGGCGCTGCTCGCGGCGAGCGGCTGCACGCGCAGCGACGACGGAACCGTCATCATTCCAAGCCGGATGGACGTCAGGCGCATTTGGGACAAGGCCCCGCCAGGGACAACAGCTTCGCGGCAGATCGCGACGGACGTATTTCCTCAGCCGCCGAGCGCCCCGGTGAGTTCCCCCAGTCGAAGACGTGTTTCGACGGCCCCTTCCTTTCAGCCGGATTTGGCTGATGCGTCCTCCCAGCCACAGAAGGCGCTCGCCTGCCGGAATGTCAGCGAACCCGGCAAGCGCTATCGCGTCGTCTGCGAGTAGTGTAGCAGCTACGATAAGATCGCGTGTTTCCTCACTGCGCGTGAAACCTTTGTGTGGCGTCTGGCGTTATCGGCGCAGCACGAAGGGGAGCGAAGATGTCTGTTCATTTCACCGTCTCAGGCCTGACCAGAAACCTGATCCATTCGCTTGGACTGGATCACGAGCGGGCCCCGAGGCGTCTGACACCCGAGCAAAATCTATTGTTGGAATGCTATCTGGCCGGCCAAATTCCGGAATCGGCCTGGAGCGACTACGTCTTCGAAATGCCGCAACTGGAAAAACACGCCAATGCCCGCCGCAGGCGCAATCCGGCGTAGCGCTGTCCAGCAACAAAGCGCCACCTAGAAAGCATAGCCGTTTTCTGTTGGAAATCGGCGAAGGCGAAACTGAGCAACTTGGCAGTTCTACTGCTGAATTGCTTTGGCGTTGTCCTTCGGCGAATTGAATTGAAGCGTAAAGATCTTCCCGGGAATTCCTTTTGCGAGGTCCGGCGAAAAGCTGAGCGGCAGGCAATTTCGCAGGGCGGCGGTCGCCGCGTCGACATAGGCCTGACGCGCCTTGTCATCCCCGTTGACCTTGATGGCCGTTGGCTTCGGCGGGCCGATCAGCGTGCCGTCGCGCTTGAAGCTGAAGCTCAAGGTGACCGAGGCAGTTCCGGCTTCGGCCGGCGGCGTCCAGCACGCCTGCAGCGCCGCGCCGACCTCGTTCATCGTGTTGAGCGATGCGGCATCTGCCGGAAAAGGCATCGCCAGCAGCGCGCCTGCGATCGCTGAAAGTCTAGCCGTGCTTCTCATGGCTTTGTCCTCGCCGCTTTCGCCCGTTCGCATGGTACGATCAACGACGCGGATGACAATAGAATTTCAACCGCGCCGGCACCCGATAAAATCATGCTGCCGTGACGCTGGCGCGCCGGCGGAAAAGCAAAAAGGCCGGCGCTGAGCCGACCTTTCCTTCTCCTCGGCAATCGCGCCAGTACATCCGTGGTCGCAGCGAGGACCGAGACACTAGACAAGGGTTTGGTTAACGAAACCCTAAACCTCGCGCATTTCTTAAGCCGTGGCCTGGGCCTTCACATGGGCGATGTAGCCGCGCACGTCGCCGGCCGGCTCAGCATAGGCCTTGCCGAGCTTCTTCTCGATCGCAGCCATATAGTCCTTCGCCCAGCTGGGCAGCGCATAGTCGATGACCGCCAGAAACTCCAGTGTCGCCGCCAGACGGATGTCGGCGATCGAGGGGTTGTTGCCGCCGATGAAAGGCTTGCCGTCCCTGAAGAAGCTATGAAAGACCTCCAGCGGCTCGGCGATTGCGGCGATGGCAGCCTTTTGCGCCTCCGATTTCTTGTCGGGATGGGCATCGCTGTGGCCGACCTCGCCGGCATATTGCGGAAAGCCAAGTGCCGGATAAGTGGCCCTGGCCACATAGGGATAGAGCGTTCCGACCAGGTAGAACATGGCGCTGTCGACCATCGCCCGCTTGGCCGGCGCCTTCGGATAGAACTTGTCCAGCCCGTGCTTGTTGGCGAGGTACTGCATGATTGCGCAGCTTTCCCAAAGCACGCCTCTGGGAAGTCCTTTGTCCTCGATCATCGGAGTCAGATGCGCCGGGTTCCGCGCCAGGAATTCCGGCGTGCGCGTCAGGCCCCAGGCGTCGGTCTCGGCATGGTCGAGCCCGGCCGCTCGCGTGAACACCCGGACCGTCATGTTGTTGACGCTGGGCCTTAGCATGCTGAGCTTGACCGCGGGCTTCTTCGCCGGCTTCGCCTTGGCTTTAAACGCTGCCTTTGCCGTTGCTTTAGACGCGGCTTTTGCCGTCGCTTTAGGCGCGGCTTTTGCGCCCGGCTTGACTGCGTTGGCCGACATCTTGGCGGCAGTCACCTTTGCCGCCGGCTTTGCCATCTTCGCTGCCGGCTTGGCGGCGGCCTTCTTCGTTCCCTTCGTTGCAGCCTTTGCCATCTGGTCCTCCCTCTGACCTGTTCAGTATGGATTTTTCGCCGCCCGGTTCTCGGACAATGTTTCGCGCGATCGCTCGACCAGCGCCTGGATGGCGTCGGCAAGGTGCGCCTCGGCGATATTGTAGTCGCCGCGCGCAACGCGGATCTTGTGCGCCGCCATCAGCACGTCGGCATGGCTGAAGCCCGCGGGCGGCTCGAACCGGTAGGAGGCAAGCTCGATCAGCAGCCCAAGCGGATCCTCGAAATAGATCGAATCCATGAAGCCGCGATCCTTGACGCCGCTGTGCTTGATGGCGCGCTCGTCGAGCCGGCCGACTGCCTGCAGGAACGTCACGCGCGACACCGAGAACGCGATGTGGTGGACACAGCCGGTATCGGTCGGCGTGCGCCGCTTGACCGCGCTACGGCTCTCGTCGGTGAAGACGGTGATCAGCCGGCCATCGCCCGGGTCGAAATAGAGGTGGCTTTCGCTCGCCTTGTCGAGATTGGGCTGCTCGAAGATGAATGGCATGCCGAGCACGCCTTCCCAGAAATCGATGGAGGTCTGGCGATCGGCGCCGACCAGCGTGATGTGATGGACGCCTTGCGACTGCAGTTTTTGCATTGGCTCCTCCCGGCCCCGCCGCGCCTGCCGCCGGACGATGTGGTCAGGCAGCCTTTAAATCGGCGCCCGGCAGGCGACCGCCGCACGGCTTCCCCCTTGGTTCCGCAATCCGCATCCTGCTGGATCGCGGCCGAAACGTTGATTATCGGATGCTAATTCAATCCGAGGCGTTGCGCCAGAAGCGGCGACACGGCATCGCCCCAGCAGGTCATCGCCGGCCGCAAGGAGGATGCACAAGGCTCTCTTTGCACCATGCTCGATGGCCGGCCGGGTCAGCGGAACCGCCTGCCCGACACCGCCGTTTGCAACGATGGCATTGGCTGACGACATCCAAATGGCGGAACGCCATATTCTGTAGGCCGAGCAGCACATCAAGCGCCAGCGCGCGCGCATCGCTGCGCTAAAGCGCCGCCGGTTGCCGCGATGCAAGGCGTCCAGCTTTTTGCAGTTGCTTGAAGACGCCCAATTGATGCACCTGCATCATCTGTCGCTGTTGTTGGAGAGAGCGTCTCGTGAACGGACCCGAGCCGGCATTTAGACTTTTGGTTCAGCGTTGGCAGCCGACGGAAGCCTTATTTGTAGACCGTCCTTGAAGACGCCCGAACTGACGACACCGCTACGCTTTCATGTCGCCGATCAGCGAAGCTTCTCAGCGAAAGCGGCGACACTCACGCCGTCCTCGCGCCGCATGGCCCTTCACGGTAGCCCGCTCTCGGGTGTTACTACCCGCAGCGCTGACACTCTCTCAATCTACCTTCGAAGAAGAAGCACTACTCCGACTTCGCCGGGGTTTCTTTTTTGATTTCCGTCGATGTTGACGTGTCGGCCTTGTCAACGCTTGCCGTCTGCTGCGCGTCGACTGAGGCTTGATCCTTCGCGTGTGCCGGGCAATTGGCTGATGCTGCAGAAACGGACAGGCCCAGCGCGAAGATGGTTGCGAGGAAGGCTTTCATCATCATCCTCCTTTTGGCAAGTGACATACCGTACCCCGCCCGTTGCGCGCCGCAAAATCACTTTTCACGCCCCGGATCACAGTTGGGTCGCGCCGAGGCCGCGGAGAACTTCACTGAGCGGATGACCGAACTCGGTTGCTCCAGCATGGAGGCGCTGTCTACGCGCCAGAGCGTGAAGCCCCCAGGCCTTTCGCCTGGGGGCGAATATGGTCAAACGCGATTTGCGTAGCGCGCTCGATCGCGTTCGATCTCGTCGGCGGTGTAGTTTTCGGCGCCAGCGTCAAAGCTCCTCCAACCGTCCGCTTCGTAGGCACTGCGGCGATCTTCCAAGTTCACTGATCTTGATTGGCCGAGGATGCTCTCGGCTTCGCCGGCCAACGCGTCGTCGACCCTGGCCGTGACCAACGTCCCGCCGCGGCGCACACCTTCGGCGTAGACATGAGCATCCCTTTCCGGGACCCCGGAGTCGGTAAGGGCTCCGACGATGCCCCCGGCAGCCCCGCCGACAACTGCGCCCCCCAATGCGCCTGCAGCGGTAGCGGCGAGCCACCCTGCGGCGACAACAGGGCCCACGCCTGGGATAGCCATGATCCCAAGCCCCGTCAGCAACCCGCCGGCGCCGCCAATGAGGGCGCCCACACCGGCGCCGCCAGCCGCATCTTCGGCGGCATTCGAGCGATCATCTTGGTACCAGCCGGTCGAGTTATTGGCGACGATGCTGATGTCGGAATGCGGAACGCCGATGGCTTCGAGTTCACCGACGGCATCGGAAGCGTCGTCATAATTGTCAAATAGTCCGGTCACGGTTCTCATGGTTGAACTCCAATCCGTTTCAGTTGCTGCCGGCAACGACGTTGCCTTGATAATCGAGCGCCACGGTTGTCTTCTTTCCGTCCTTGGTGGCCTGACCGCGCCAGATGCCTTGATCGTCCTTGGTTAGCGCTGAGACATCCGAGAAGCCGGCATCCTGGATCCGGCTCTTGGCCTGGTCTTCGGTGAAGCTATTGGCGCCTGGCACCGGAGCAGCCGGATTTTTTGTGTCGGTCGTGGTGACGGCGGGAGTTGTCGAACTCGTCGTCGTGCCGGTTTCATCGTCCATGGTGGAAGCGATCTTCTCGATCATTTCCTTATGCATTTTGAGTGTGGGCAAGGTCTCCGAAGCGAACGCCTTGAGCTGGGGATTGTCGCCATCCTTGGCGTAGTTCTCGAACAGCTCCACGGCATCCGCGTGCGCATCACGCTGCATCTGCACATAGGTCTTTTCGACCGGATCCTTGCCGTTCTGAAGGGCGTCGAGGTCGCTCTTGTGCTTGGCATCCGTCTCGGCGGGCACTTTGAGCTTCTGCTCGCCGGCAATCGTTTCGAGTTTTGCATTGGCCGCCCCATGCTCGTCGATCATCTTTTGGGCGAAGTCTTTGACCGCCTGATCCTGGGCTTTGCCTTGGGCGATCTTACTC
>NZ_RZSV01000071.1:0-25345 GCF_004023205.1 Mesorhizobium sp. M1A.F.Ca.IN.020.03.2.1
CTTCAACGGAGCGGTATCGAGAATGGTGCAACCGGCGTTCAGGAAGGCGCCCTCGCCGAGAAACAGGTTGAAGCCGTAAGCGCAGTGGAACGGCGCCTCGATGCGCGCGCCCTCGCCTAGGCCGCCGAGCAGCGCTCGCAGTGTCGCGCCGATGTCGCCGCGCTGCCGGGGCGGCATGCTGTTGTGCTCGAACACTGCGTCGCGGGCGGTCACCCGCATCGCCTCCAGCTCCGGGTCGATGCAGCTGTACCATTCACCCGCCGCCATCTTCATGCGCTCGCTTGTCGTCATGGCTGCTCCTCCATTCCCGTCCCGCTGCCAAAGCACAATCCGCCCGACCGGAAAAGCCCATGGCCAAACGCCAGGCCTATGCTAGCTTGCCATCCGCGGAACCGTGCGGAGCTCCGAATTTGAGGGGATGATGATGCTCTACATTCTGGCATTGCTGATTGGCGTCGTCGCCGGCCTTCGCGCCATGACCGCGCCAGCGACCGTTGCCTGGGGTTCGTATCTCGGCTGGATCCCGGTTGCCGGCACCTGGGCAAGCTTCATGGGCCACTGGATCGCGGTCGGCATCTTCACCGTCCTGGCGATTGTCGAACTCGTCACCGACCAGTTGCCGTCGACGCCGAGCCGCAAGGTGCCGCAGCAGTTTGGCGCGCGCATCGTCACGGGCGCCTTCTGCGGCGCGGTGATCGGCGCCACGGTCGGCGCCACCATCGGCTGCCTCATCGCCGGCGCGATCGGCGCGGTGATCGGCACGCTGGGCGGCGCGGAAGCACGCGCAAGGATGGCTGCCGCCTTCGGCAAGGATCCGCCCACCGCCTTCATCGAGGACGCGGTGGCGATCATCGGCGGCCTGCTGATCGTGGCGGCGGTCGCATGAGCGCGAAAAACTTCGACGCCATCGTCATCGGCGCCGGCCAGGCCGGCCCTTCGCTCGCCGGCCGGCTCGACGCCGCTGGCATGAGCGTTGCGCTGATCGAGCGCAAGCTTATTGGCGGCACCTGTGTCAACACCGGCTGCATGCCGACCAAGGCGATGGTGGCGAGCGCCTACGCCGCGCATCTTGCCCGCCGCGCCGCCGACTATGGCGTCGCGCTCTCCGGTCCGGTCGGGGTCGACTATCAAAGGATCAAGGCACGCAAGGACAAGGTGACCAATGACGCCCGCGGCAATCTCGAAAGCTGGATCGCGGGGATGAAGGGCTGCACGCTTTATCGCGGCCATGCCAGATTCGAATCCGCTAATACAGTGCGCGTCGGCGACGACCTGCTGACCGCGCCAAAAATCTTCCTCAACACCGGCGGCCGCGCCTCCGTGCCGGACCTGCCCGGCGTCAACGACGTCCCCTATCTCACCAACTCCTCGATGATGGATCTCGATGTGCTGCCCAGCCATCTGGTCGTCGTCGGCGGCAGCTATATCTCGCTCGAATTCGCCCAGATGTTCCGCCGTTTCGGCTCCGAGGTCACGGTGATCGAGAAAGCGCCGCGGCTGACGGGCCGCGAGGACGAGGACGTCTCGGCCGCGATCCAGTCGATCCTCGAAAACGAAGGCATCACCGTCCATGTCGGCGCCGAGAACATCGGCTTTGCCAGGCAGGGCAACGGTATCGCCGTGACCTTCTCTGCCGGCAAGCCGCCGGCGGTCGGCTCGCATGTGCTGCTGGCGCTCGGCCGCGTCCCCAACACCGACGACCTCGGCCTCGACAAGGCCGGCGTCGAGGTCGACAAGCGCGGCTACATCGTCGTCGACGACCACTTGCGCACCAATGTGCCCGGCATCTGGGCCATGGGCGACTGCAACGGCAAGGGCGCTTTCACCCACACCTCCTACAACGACTACGAGATCGTCGCCGCCAATCTGCTCGACAACGATCCGCGCAAGGTCACCGATCGCATCGAGGCCTATGCGCTTTACATCGATCCGCCGCTCGGCCGCTGCGGCATGACCGAGACCGCTGTCAAGAAATCCGGCCGCCGCGCGCTTGTCGGCCAGCGGCCGATGACCCGTGTCGGCCGCGCCGTCGAAAAGGGCGAGACGCAAGGCTTCATGAAGATCCTGGCCGACGCCGACACCGGCGAGATCCTCGGCTGTTCGGTGCTCGGACCGGGCGGCGACGAGGCGATCCACTCAGTGCTCGACCTGATGTATGCCAAGGCGCCGATCTCGACGCTGGCGCGCGCCATGCACATCCACCCCAACGTCTCGGAGCTTCTGCCGACCATCGCCCAGGACTTGAAGCCGCTGGCGTAACGGCAGATCGCCGCTCCACGTCGGGGCTTCTCGATCTTGGCAAACAGTGCTCAAGGCGTCCGACGGTCGGCTTGCGCCTATCGCGCGGGCGGACTGGACCACTGACACCCTGGCCGTAACCATGCATGTCTGGCCACCCACCGGAGGAACCCCATGCAAAAGACCATCGAGCGCATCGCAGGCGACAGCGAAGGCGTTGCTTATGAGTTCCCAGTTTTCCGCTTCGAGGGCACGGACAAGTCGGCGTCCTCGGCCTATCTGCAGGCGGCGCTTCATGCCGGAGAATTGCCAGGTGTCGTCGCCATCGACGCGCTGATGCCGATGCTTGCCAAGGCGGAAGCGGAAGGCCGCATTAGAGGCGCCATCACGTTGGTGCCCTGGGCCAATCCAATCGGTCGGGCGCAATACCATTTCGGCGAGCACCAGGGCCGCTTCAATCTCGGCACCCGCACCAACTTCAACCGTGCCTTCCCGCTGCTTGCCGCGCCGGACGCCAGGCTTTTAGCGGATGTCAACCTCGGCGGCGCCGACCGCCGGCTGAAGAAGCGGCTCGTCGAACTCTCCCTCGGCAACGACATCGTGCTCGATCTCCACTGCGACGATGAAGGCCTTGCCTATCTCTACATCCACACCAGCCTGTGGCCGCATATGGCCGACTGCGCGGCTGCGATGGGCATCGATGCCGTCCTGCTGTGGAGCGAGGACAGTAGCGGCACCTTCGAGGGCGCCTCGATCATGCCCTATCAAAATGTGCCTGCGAGCGTCGCGCGCTTCGACCGGCGCGTCGCCACCACGGTCGAATATCGCGGCATGCTGGATGTCGACAGCGGCTTGGCCGCCTCCGATGCCGCCGGCCTCTACCGCTTGCTGGTGACGCGCGGCGTCATCCAGGACCCTTCCGTCCCGAAGGCGAGCAGCTTTTCCGGCGCCGTCGTACCGCTGGAAAACATCGAGATGATGCCTTCGCCCAAGGCCGGCGCCATCCTTTACGACGTCAAGCCCGGCGACCGCGTCAACAAGGGCGACCGGCTGGCGACGATCGTCCATGCGCCCGGCGAAGCCGGCGGCCGCACCGAGGTGTTCGCGCCCCAGTCGGGTTTCATCCTGACCCGTCGTTCGCGCCGCATCATCCGCGCCGGCGAGGATCTTTTGAAGCTTGCCGGCGACAAGAGGAGCGCCGACGCGCGCTCCGGCACGCTGGAGGACTGACGGGCCGGCTTTACCGTTCGCGTGAAATCCAGTTGCGCGGGCCGTCATTCGCCGCTATGGGAGTCGCCATGAACATGCGTTCGAACAAGACCGTTTGGTGGTGGGCTCGCTGACAGCGGCCGGTTCGAACGCGCATGCGTGAAAATGAGGGTGGCCGCAGCGGAATGTCCGGGCGGCCATTTGTTTTTCCAAGCCATTCCCGGGTCCGTTGCCCAAAACGCTGATGGAGACGGCAATGACGACTACAGTTCTGGACAACGGGGCGGAGCGCTTCGTCACCGCGGGCGGGGTGACGATCACCCGCGAACGCCATGACCAGCCCTATGAAGGCGCGATTGACGCCTATGTCGACGGCCTGAATTCCCGCCGCGGCGCGGTGTTCTCCTCGAACTACGAATATCCGGGCCGTTACACGCGCTGGGACACGGCCATCATCGATCCGCCGCTGGTGATCTCGGCGCGCGGCCGCGCCATGCGCATCGAGGCGCTCAACCAGCGCGGCGAAGTGCTGCTGCCGGTGATCGGCAAGGCGCTTGGCGAGCTGAGCGAGGTGGCGATTGCCGAGAGCTCGAAAAAGCTGATCCGCCTCGATGTCGCCAAGCCCGGCCGCGTCTTCACCGAGGAAGAGCGCAGCCGCGTGCCGTCCGTCTTCACGGTGCTGCGCGCCATCACGGCTTTGTTCAAGACTGCCGAGGACGCCAATCTCGGCCTTTACGGCGCCTTCGGCTACGATCTCGCCTTCCAGTTCGACCCGGTCGACTACAAGCTCGAGCGTAAGCAGAGCCAGCGCGACCTGGTGCTGTTCCTGCCCGACGAGATCCTCGTCGTCGACCACTATTCGACCAAGGCCTGGACCGACCGCTACGACTATTCCGGCGAAGGGTTTTCCACGGAAGGCTTGGCCCGCGATGCTCATGTCGAGCCGTTCAGGACCGCCGACCGCATCCCGCCGCGCGGCGATCACGAACCCGGCGAATATGCCAATTTGGTGCGCCGGGCGATGGAGAGCTTCAAGCGCGGCGACCTGTTCGAGGTCGTGCCTGGACAGATGTTCTACGAGCGTTGCGAGACCCAGCCCTCCGACATTTCCCGCAAGCTGAAGTCGATCAACCCCTCTCCCTATTCCTTCTTCATCAATCTCGGTGAAAACGAGTATCTGATCGGCGCCTCGCCGGAGATGTTCGTGCGCGTCAACGGCCGTCGGGTCGAGACCTGCCCTATCTCCGGCACCATCAAGCGCGGCGACGACGCCATCTCCGACAGCGAGCAGATCCTCAAGCTGCTCAACTCCAAGAAGGACGAGTCCGAGCTCACCATGTGCTCGGACGTCGACCGCAACGACAAGTCGCGCGTCTGCGAGCCGGGCTCGGTGCGCGTCATCGGCCGCCGCCAGATCGAGATGTATTCGCGCCTGATCCACACCGTCGATCACATCGAGGGACGGCTGCGCGAAGGCATGGACGCCTTCGACGCCTTCCTGTCACACGCCTGGGCGGTCACCGTCACCGGCGCGCCGAAGCTGTGGGCCATGCGCTTCATCGAGCAGAACGAGAAGAGCCCGCGCGCCTGGTATGGCGGGGCGATCGGCATGATCAATTTCAACGGCGACATGAACACCGGGCTGACGCTGCGCACCATCCGCATCAAGGACGGTATCGCCGAAGTGCGCGCCGGCGCCACATTGCTTTTCGACAGCGTTCCTGAGGAAGAAGAAGCCGAAACCGAACTGAAGGCATCCGCCATGCTCTCCGCCATACGCGACGCCAAGACCGGCAACGCCGCAGGCACCGAACGCACCACCGCGCGCGTCGGCGACGGCGTCAACATCCTGCTCGTCGACCACGAGGACTCGTTCGTCCACACGCTGGCCAACTACTTCCGCCAGACCGGCGCCACTGTTTCCACCGTGCGCACGCCGGTGCCGGAAGAGGTGTTCGAGCGGCTGAAGCCCGATCTCGTCGTGCTCTCCCCCGGCCCGGGTACGCCGAAGGATTTCGATTGCGCCGCGACCATCAGACGAGCGCGCGCCCGCGACCTGCCGGTCTTCGGCGTCTGTCTCGGCCTGCAGGCGCTGGCCGAAGCCTATGGCGGCGAGTTGCGGCAGTTGCACATTCCGATGCACGGCAAGCCCTCGCGCATCCGTGTCTCGAAGCCGGGCATCATCTTCTCGGGGCTGCCCAAGGAAGTGACCGTCGGCCGCTATCATTCGATCTTCGCCGATCCGGTGCGCCTGCCCGAAGGTTTCGTGGTGACGGCCGAGACCGAGGACGGCGTCATCATGGCCTTCGAGCACCGCAAGGAGCCGATCGCCGCCGTTCAGTTCCACCCGGAATCGATCATGACGCTCGGCCACAATGCCGGCATGCGCATCATCGAGAACATCGTTGCGCATCTGCCGCGCAAGGCCAAGGAAAAGGCTGCCTAGCAACGATGGCCGCGGTGGAAGACACGGCGACGGCGGCCGCAAGAGCCGCCGCGAAGCGCAAGATCGCCAGCCTCGCTTTCTGGTCGATCGTCATCGCCTTCCTGGTGATGGGGCTGAAATTCATTGCCTGGCAGATGACCGGCTCCGTGGCCCTCTATTCCGATGCTTTGGAATCCATCGTCAACGTCATCACTTCAGCAGCCGCTCTCTGGGCGATCCGCATCAGCCATAAGCCGGCCGATAGCGACCATCCCTTCGGCCATCACAAGGCCGAGTATTTTTCTGCGGTGCTCGAGGGTGTTCTGATCGTCGTTGCGGCGCTGCTGATCATCGCCAAGGTGTGGCAATCGCTGCAGAATCCCGCGTCGCTCGAACAGCCCTGGCAGGGCTTGGCGATCAATGCCGGCGCGGCGCTCGTCAATGCCGTCTGGGCATTCGTGCTGATCCGCAACGGCCGCAGCGAACGATCGCCGGCCCTGGTCGCCGACGGCCAGCACATCATGACCGACGTGCTTACCTCGGTCGGCGTCATCGTGGGCCTTGTCGCCGCGGTGATGACTGGATGGCATATCCTCGACCCGCTGCTTGCGCTTCTTGTTGCGCTGAACATTCTCTATCAGGGCTGGAAGCTTACCGGAGAGTCGCTGAGCGGACTGATGGATCGTGCCGTCGACACCCAGGAGCACATGCAGATCCGCGATATCATCTCGGCCAATTCGAAGGGTGCGCTGGAGGTGCATGACCTGAAAACCCGCATCGCCGGGCGAGCGACCTTCATCGAGTTCCACCTCGTCGTCGACGCCGACATGACGGTCGGCGCCAGCCATGTCATTTGCGACCGCATCGAGGACGCGCTGAAGGCCGAGATCCCCTCGGTGCGCGTCACCATCCATGTCGAGCCGGACGACGAGGCGAAGCTGCCGAAAGGCACAACGGCGGTGCCTTTCGCCTGAAGCGATTTCCAGGCACGCCTTGGAAAATTGGCCGGGCCTCCGCGGTGTCGTCATCCCTGGACGAAGCAGGAGCGAAGCTCCATCGCCGAGACCCCCTGGGATCCATGCCGTGGCCTTGGCCGAAGCATGCAGCGAAGCAGAATTCTACACCGTTTCAACGCCTTAGCATAACGGCATGGATCCTATGGCTGCGCCGCGTCGCTTCCCTCCTTGCTCCGCATAGGATGACGAAGCGCCACACTTTAGAGTGACGAAGTGGCACACTCACGGCGTGCAGGCCGACTGGGGCATCGGATTGAGCCTGTACACCTTGTCGTCGGACGTGGTCTTGCCGCCCGCGATCTTCGAGCAGAGGTCGATGATGGCGAGCGCATTGTTGGGGTTGGCCAGCAGCATCGTGCCGCTGGCGCCGCGCTTGAGAAAAATCTCCTTCTGCGAGATGTCGCAGGCAAAGTCGCTCATCTTGGAGCTAGCCGAGCAGCGCCACTGATCGGCCTCGCCCTGGCAGGAATAGGTCTGCGTAACCTTGGCCTCTTTCTGCCTGGTCGTCACCGAGATGGCGATGTCGGCGCCGTCTGGCCAGTTGGCGGCATCGCCACCGGCGGCGAAGGAAGCGAGCTCGATCGGCCCGCGGAAGACGCGGATCGACTGCGTCATCTGGTCCGGATGGGATTCCAGATGCGCGTCGTCATAGTCGCGGCCGTAGCAGAAGGGCTGGTCCGGCTTCAGCCGCTCGCGCAGCGGGGCCCCGAGCGCCGGGTCGATCGGATCGATGCGCGCGAACTCCGCCTTGCAGGTGTCGGCCGGCATCGGATCGAGACGGAAATTATCGTCTTCGCTGCCCAGCGCCTGCTCGTTGTATTTCGCCTTGCCGAGATCCTCCTCCGCGCCGGCGTCGAGATAGACGTCACGCTGCACGTTGGAGAGGATCAGCCGGCCCTTGTCGTCGACCCTCAGCGAGGCGAGCGTGCGGTCGCATTCCATGCCGCAGCGGATGTCGCTCGCCCTGTCGCTCGGATCCTCCTTGTTGCACCAGGCAGCCGCCCATTCCGGCTTCTTGGCGCCGCGCACCGTGGTGGTGAGAAAGCCGTTATAGGCGGCGTCGGACATCGAGCTCGGCTCCTCGTTCGGCCGACTGACCGGATCGTGGCCATGGTAGAAGAAGATGCGCGCCACCTTCTGGTGCGGATGCGCCTTGAGATGGGCGGCATCATAGACCCGGCCGAAGCAGACGTCGGGACCGCTCGGGCTGAGTTCGGTCAGCTTGGGGGCATCATCTGCGAGCGCCGCGTCGGCAAAGAACAGGGCGGCACCCAGCACTGCACCTGCCACCATCCTCGACGTCATGTGATCCTCTCCTCCCACAGACAGGACGTGATTGCGACTCATGCTAGTCTAGGCACGAAGGCTGGGCCACGCAAACTTGCGAGAGCCGCCGGATTGAGGAGGATGCGATGCTGCGCCGTGACGTTTTCCGCGCCGGTCTTGCCGGAGCGGCCGGTTTTTTCGGTCTTCGCCAGGCGAGCGCCGCCACCGGCGAGCACAGGCTGAAGGTCGCCTACCATCTCAGCGACGCCGACAAGGTCAACTTCGTCCTCGGCAACATCAAGAACCACTATGAGGGCACCGGCGGCAATGTCGAGGTCGTGCTGGTCGTGCATGGGCCGGCGCTTGCGGCCTTCAAGGCAAAGAGCGCTTCCGGAGCGACCTCCAGCCGCTTTGCCGGTCTCGTCCAGCAGGGACTTGTTCCGCAGGCCTGCGGCAACACCATGCATGGCATGGACATCGCCGTGACCGACCTGCTTGCCGGCTTCCAGGTCGCGGAGAAAGGCGGCGTGGTCAAGCTCGCGGAGCTGCAGCGCCAGGGCTATGTCTATCTGCGGCCCTGAATTCGCGCCCTGATCTTGCCTTGACTTGAACACCTGGCCGGGAAGCGTCTACCAATTGCCAGCGCAATCCTGGAGATATCGACGTGCCAACTGACCCGACCACGCTTGTCATTCCCGATCTTGCCGGCAAGGCGGTGCTGGTCACCGGCGCGTCGACCGGGATCGGAGCAGCCCTCGCCCTCGCCTATGCCCGGCAGAAATGCCGCGTTGCGCTGCATTACAACTCAAGCCGGGAAGCCGCCGAAGAGCTCGCCAAAACCATCCGCGACGACGGCGGCGAGGTGTTCTTGACGCAGGGCGATTTTTCGGTTCCCGCCGACGTCGAGCGCGTGGTCGAGGGGAGCGCTGAACATTTCGGCCGGCTCGACGGGCTGGTCAACAATGCCGGCGGCATGCTCGGCCGCGTTGCCTATGCCGAGCAGACCGAGGCCCATTACGATGCGGTGATGGATCTCAACGCGCGCTCGGTGCTGACGGCCTCGCGCAGAGCGATCCCATGGCTGAAGCGCCAGGGCGGCTTCATCATCAACACCACCTCGATCGCCGCCCGCAACGGCGCCGGCGGCGGCGCCGGCCTCTATGGCTCGTCCAAGGCCTTCGTCTCCAACGTGACGCGCGGCATGGCCAAGGAGCTGATCGGCTTCGGCATCCGCGTCAACGCCGTGGCGCCCGGCACCATCCTGACCCCGTTCCACGAGCGCTATTCCACCGCCGAGCAGATGAAGGGCATGGTCGCCACCATTCCGCAGGGTCGCGCCGGAAGGGCCGAAGATTGCGTCGGCGCTTACCTGTTCCTGTCTTCCGACCTCTTGAGCGGCTACATCATCGGCCAGGTGATCGAGGTCAATGGTGGCCAGTTGATGCCGTGAGCTGGCGATTGCATACTCAGCTCAGCGTGCAACCTGGAGGGAGAGGAAGGGAATGTTCGGACTGATCGGCAAGATGCGGGCGGCACGCGGCCAGCGCGATGCAGTCATGGACGTGCTGCGTGAGACGACCGGTGCGCTGCCCGGCTGCCTGAGCTACATCATCGCCACCGACCCGGCCGATGCCGACGCGATCTGGGTCACCGAAGTGTGGACCGATCAGGCAAGCCATAAGGCGTCCCTGCAACTGCCCGAAGTCCAGGCGGCAATCGCCAGGGCGCGTCCTTTCATCGCCGGCTTCGAATTCCAGGTCGAGACCCATCCTGTCGGCGGCTTCGGCCTTCCGGCCCCCGAGAAGGGCAGCTGAGCGCGAGACCGTCGCCAACGGCATTTCCGCGGGAAAATGGGTTCGCATTTGTCCGTGCCCGGGCTAAGAGCCGGATATGGACTCTTCATCAGAAGGACCGTCACTGGAGCAACCGTCTGTTCAACGCATGACGCGATTGCGCCCGCTGCAGCAGTGGCTGGCGCTGGTGGTGCTCTCGCTGCTCTTTGCCGGCGCGCTGGAATTGGCCGCCTTGCCTGCGGCGCTGCTGATCGGCCCGATGCTTGCCGCGATCCTGGCCGGCACCAACGGCGCCACGGTGCGCGTACCCCGCGCGCTGTTCGGTTCCGCTCAGGCCGTGGTCGGCTGCCTGGTGGCGAATTCGATCTCGGTCGACATATTTCCGGTCTTCTACGCCGAATGGGCGCTCTTCTTCGGGATGGTGGTGGCGACGCTCACCGCCTCCAGCCTGCTAGGCTGGCTGATCAGTCGCTGGCGCATCCTGCCCGGCACCACGGCGGTCTGGGGTTCCTCGCCGGGCGCCGCCACCGCCATGGTGCTGATGGCCGGCGCCTTCGGTGCCGACCAGCGCCTCGTCGCCTTCATGCAATATCTGCGCGTCATCTTCGTTTCGGTGACGGCGGCGCTCGTCGCCAAGATGTGGGTCGACACGTCGGGCGTCGAAGTGCCGCCCATCATCTGGTTTCCGCCGATCGATCCATTGGCCTTTGGCGCCACCCTTGGCATCGCGGTCGTCGGCGGCCTGCTCGGCAAGCTGCTCAGACTGCTCTCGCCCTTCTTCCTTGGCACCTTCATCTTTGGCGCGGTAATCCATCTCGGCTTCAGCGTGCCGATGCAATTGCCGCCCTGGCTGCTGGCCGTCAGCTACGCCATGGTCGGCTGGTCGATCGGGCTGAACTTCACCCGGCCGATCCTGCGCCACGCGGCACGCGCCCTGCCGCAGATCATCGCCTCGATCGTAGCGCTGATCGCCTTCTGCGGCGGCATGGCTTTCGTCATCAGCGGCGTGCTCGGCATCGATCCGCTGACCGCCTATCTGGCGACCAGCCCCGGCGGCATGGACAGCGTCGCCATCATCGCCGCCGCCGCGCAGAACGTCGACATCTCCTTCGTCATGGCGCTGCAATCGGCCCGTTTCCTCGTCGTGCTGCTTGTTGGGCCAAGCGTCGCCAAGCTTGTGGCGCGAAACGTCAGGGACTGATCCGCGCTACCAAGTGCATGGAGAAGCAGAGGAATTGGCCATGAACCGTCGTTTGAATGCTGTCGATCTCTCTGGCCGCGTCGGGGTCGTGACGGGCGGCGCGCAAGGCATCGGCCTTGCGGTCGCCCGACGCCTGCTGTCGTCGGGCGCAAGCGTCGCCATCTGGGACATCGACCAGGCCGCGATGGCGAGCGCTGTGGCCGAGCTTGCTCCCTTGGGCCGGGTCGATGCCTTGCTTTGCGACCAGTCGCAGATCGAGGCCGTCGACCGCGCCGCAATCGAGACCGAGCAGGCGCTCGGGCCTGTCGATCTCCTTGTCAACAATGCCGGCATTGCCGGGCCGGCCGCGACCGTGGTGGACTATGACCCCGCCGCCTGGCGGCAGATCATCGAAATCGACCTCAACGGCGTCTTTTACTGCTGCCGACGTCTGGTGCCCGGCATGATCGCGCGCAACTACGGCCGCATCGTCAATGTCGCTTCCGTGGCCGGCAAGGAAGGCAATCCCAACGCCGCCGCCTATTCGGCCGCCAAAGCCGGCGTGCTTGCGCTGACCAAGTCGCTCGGCAAGGAACTCGCCGGTCTCGACATCGCCGTCAACGCGTTGACCCCCTCGCCCGCCCGCACCCGTATCCTCGAACAGCTCACCGAGGCCCAGGTGACCTATATGCTCAGCAAGGTGCCTCGCGGTCGATTCGTCGAGGTGGAGGAGGCTGCGGCCATGGTCGCCTTCATGCTGTCGGACGAGAATTCCTTCACCACTGGCGCCACCTTCGATCTGTCCGGCGGGCGCGCGACCTACTGAGCGAGGATCGCGACAGCGCGCCCACGCCGCCATTCCACATGACCCGAGGTGGCGGCCAACCCCGCGACGCGCATCAAAAGGGATTGTACGCCGATACTGTCGGATTGGTTCCAGCGCGCGATCTGCTCGCGTCCGCGGAAGGAACGGCCCCAATAGGTGAGCAAGGCATCGGCGGTGAGGGTTCGAGAAAGGCCCCGGGTCGCCGGCATTGGTGGCTTCGACAAGCGGCGGATCGGGTCGGGCGCGGTCATCAGTCGATCCTGTGCATCAGGTCGTCATCGAGCCAGCGGCCAAAGAAATAGACGAGTTGCTTGTGCCACCACGGCCAGTCGTGGCTGACGTCGCCGCCCCAATAGTCGACCCAGGCCGCAATGGATTTCTCGCGCAGCACCTGCTCCAGTTCGCGCGTTTCGACGAGCATTCGTTCTTCCCAGGCGCCCTGCCCGCAGCAGAAGATCAGCCTCAGCGCCCTCAGCCGCCCGAGCAGCTTCTGGTCGACGATGCCCGGCAGATAGTCGAGCGGCGAATTGTAGAAGATGCTGCCCTCCAGCGTCCGACCGAAAAAGTCGCGGGTCGAATAGACGCCGGATAGCGAGATCACGCCGCTCGCTAGCTCCGGAAAGCGGAACACGAAATTCGACGAGTGGTAGCCGCCCATCGAGCAGCCGCAGAACAGCGGCTTGAGGGCGCGTCCGCCATTGGCCTTGGCGGCAACCGCCTGCAGCTCCGGCAGCGCCTCCTCGCGCACATAGCGGAAATAGGCTTCGTGGCGGGCGATGCGACTGACGGGATCGCCATGCTTGTCGAAGAAGGATTCCGAATCGATGCCGTCGAGCGTGAACAGCTGGATGCGGCCGGTGTCGACGAATTCGGCGAGTGCTGCGACGCCTCCCGAATCCTCGAACTGGTAAAAACGCCCCTGCGAGGTGGGAAACACCACCACCGGCCGCCCGGCATGGCCGTAGCGCTTGTATTCCATGTCGCGGCCGAGATTGCGGGCATGGGCCTTGTGATAGGAGACGTCCATCGGCTCACGCCTTTTCCGCGTGGATATAGTCGACCGCCTGACGCAGCGCCTTCTGGTCCTTCGAGCGCATCTGGTAGGCGTAGTTCCCCATGGCGCGGCTGAAAACCTCTTCGATGGCCTGATGGTGGACGATCTTGTCGCCGTGGGCGGCTAGCACGTCCTCATGGCTGTGCAAATAGTCGAGGTGTCGCTTGCGGCTGGCATAGGCCGTGAAATACTTGCCCTTGTAGGGCCCGCCGGCCGCGTCCTTCACCACCATGTTGGCCCATTCGGCATAGACGTCGATGTCGAAAGTGTAGTTGATCGCATCCGTCATCCAGGCGCCTGGCGGCCGCATGTTGACCTCCAGCGCAATGATGCGCTTGTCCCTGGTCTCGAACAGTTCGATGTGGAAGAAGCGCTCGCGTACGTCGAACGCCTTCAGGATCTTGCGGCCTGCCTCCTCGACCGCGGGCGTAATCTCGGGGAAGCAGGTGTAGCTCATATGGCGGTCGCGGTTGACCACCTCCATGACGCTCTGGTCGTAGCGGTGGCTCGCCGCCAGCACCACCTCGCCGTCGCGGTTGACCAGCCCGTCGAAGGTCACCACCAGCCCCTCGATGAACTGCTCCATGACGAAGGCCACGCCTTCGGGCTTGTCCTTGAAGAACTGATCGAGCTCCTTCGCGTTGGAGATCTTGAACGTGTTCGAGGCGCCGGAGCCCGAATCCGGTTTCACCACCACCGGATAGCCGACCCGGCGGATGAAGGTCATGGCGCCGGCCCGATCGGAGCATTTGCGTTGCGGGATTGTCTCGACGCCGCCCTTGCGGAAGAAAGCCCGCATGCGGCTCTTGCGCTTCAAATTCTTCACGAAGTCGAGCTTGGTGCCGAAGATGTTGAAGTCGGTGCGGATATTGGCCTCGAGCTCCAGCCAGTGCTCGTTCAACGACTCGAAGCGGTCGATGCGGCCCCATTTGTGGATGAAATGGCCCATCGCCCGGAATACGGCATCGTAGTTCTCCATGTCCGCGACCCGATAATATTCCGAAAGCGCCGCCTTGAGCTTGCTGCTCAGCGTCTCATAGGGCGCGTCGCCGATGCCGAGTACGGTAGCGCCGGCCTTCTTCAGCCGTTCGCAGAAATCGGCGCCGTTGCCCGGAAAATGCGGCGAGAAGAACACGAAATTCATGCACGACCTCCCCCTCGGATCAGGTCCTCCGGAGGCGAGTGTGGCGCATTTGGCTGATGCGGGGAAGAGCCGCGCCAAAGCATGTCGACCAAAACTGTGCAGCGGTTTTGGGAAGACGATATGCATGAAACCAAAGACTCAAAGCCGGGCCGGCACTTGCCTCCGGATGGCCGCTCCTGTAAGAGAGCCGGCATGACCACGCGCACCCGCTCCGTCGCTTCTTCTCGCCCCGGCTTTGCCGGCGAGACCGTGCGCGCGCTTGCTTCGACCCTGCTCCTTCTCGGCCTTATCGGCGATCGCCGGGTTCGCTGAAGGAGCGCCCGGCGGTCGAAAACCGCCGCTTTGGGCGCCTGCTCCTTGGCTAGATTGGCAAGTCACATCAAGCGAACGAAATTCTTTGGTAAAGGCGCCGCTCGGCACCGATCCGCCTGAAGGCGGTCCCACGAGCCGCCGGGAGAAACGACGATGAATAGAAGAGAAGCAATCCGCGCCGGCGAGGCCGAAACGGGCGCGCAAGCGCCCGGCCACATGGCCGATGCCGCCCGCAAATATCAGCCCTACCCGACCGTCAACCTCGCCGATCGCACCTGGCCGTCCAAGGTGATCGACAAGGCGCCGATCTGGTGCTCGGTCGACCTGCGCGACGGCAACCAGGCGCTGATCGACCCGATGGGCCATGAGCGCAAGGCGCGCATGTTCGCGCTGCTGCTCGACATGGGCTTCAAGGAGATCGAGATCGGCTTCCCGTCGGCCTCGCAGACCGACTTCGACTTCGCCCGCTGGTGCGTCGAGGAGGGCGGCGTGCCCAAGGACGTGTCGCTGCAGGTTCTGGTGCAGTGCCGGCCCGAGCTGATCACGCGGACCTTCGAGGCGCTCGAGGGCGCCCACCGCCCGATCGTGCATTTCTACAACTCGACCAGCGAGCTGCAGCGCCGCGTCGTCTTCGAAAAGGACGTCGCCGGCATCAAGCGCATCGCCACGGATGCCGCCAAGATGATCACCGACATGGCCGCCAAGGCCGGCGGCGGCTTCCGTTTCGAATATTCGCCGGAGAGCTTCACCGGTACCGAGCTCGAGGTCGCGCTGGAGATCTGCAACGCCGTCACCGAGATCGTGAAGCCGACGGCCGACAACAAGCTGATCGTCAACCTGCCATCGACGGTCGAGATGTCGACGCCCAACGTCTATGCCGACCGCATCGAGTGGATGTGCCGCAATCTCGACAACCGCGACAAGCTGATCATCTCGCTGCATCCGCACAACGACCGCGGCACCGGCATCGCCACCACCGAGCTCGGCCTGATGGCCGGCGCCGACCGCGTCGAGGGCACGCTGTTCGGCAATGGCGAGCGGACCGGCAATGTCGACATCGTGACGCTGGCGCTCAACATGTACACGCAAGGCGTCGATCCCGAGCTGGACTGCTCCGACATCAACCGGATGAAGGACGTCTATGAATATTCGAACCAGCTGAAGATCCCGGAACGCCACCCCTATGTCGGCGAGCTCGTCTACACCGCTTTCTCCGGCTCGCACCAGGATGCCATCAACAAGGGCATGAAGGCGCTGCGCAAAGCCAACACGCCGGTTTGGGAAGTGCCCTACCTGCCGATCGACCCCGCTGATGTCGGCCGCACCTATGAGGCGATCATCCGCATCAACTCGCAGTCGGGCAAGGGCGGCATCGCCTACGTGCTGCAGGCCGACTACGGCCTCAATCTGCCGCGCAACCTGCAGATCGAGTTCAGCCAGGACATCCAGGCGATCACCGACGCCGAAGGCAAGGAAGTGCCGGCCAAGCGCATCCACGAGCGCTTCCTTGAAGCCTATGTCGACCAGCCCGGCGCCAGGCTGAAATTCCTCGACCATCGCACCTATCCGGACACTGCGGTAAAGGGCCGTCGCGTGGTCGAGGCGGAGATCCTCGACAACGGCAAGGAAGTCACCATCACCGGCACCGGTACCGGCCCGATCGACGGCTTCGTCGATGCGCTTTCGCGCCATATCGGCGTCGACATGTCGGTGCTCGACTATTCCGAACATTCCTTGCAGCGCGGGTCGAACGCGTCGGCCATTTCCTATGTCGAGATGGAATATCCGGGCGGCAAGCTCTTCGGCGCAGGCATAAACACCAACATCGTCGCCGCCTCGCTGGAGGCCGTGGTCTCGGCCGCCAACCGCATCCTGGGCCGCAAGGCCGCCTGATTGTTCGATTGATAAAGCGTGGCGCGTTCATCGGACGTGCCACGCTTCATGGCAGGCGCGAGCCGCGTTCAAATTCGTTAACCGGCCGGTAAATTTCCCGTGGCTTACGCGATCACATAACAGAAGGTTCCTTGTGCGCTGGAGCGCGCGCTATATTATCGCGCCCTAACCTGTGCCGACTCTGAAAGGTCCGACACTTGGAGCCTGCCACGCCTGCCGCCCCCGCAGTGCGCGAGACATTGGAGCGACTGCTTGCCAGCGAAACGTTCGGACGATCCGAGCGGGCCCGCAGGCTGTTACGCTATCTGGTCGAACGCGAGCAGGCAGGCGAAGCCGACCGGCTGAAGGGTGTGTCCATTGCCATGGATGTCTTCGGCAAGGACGGCGATTTCGACGGATCGACCGACGCGGTCGTCAGGGTCCAGGCGGGGCGGCTGCGCGAGCTTTTGGATCAATATTTTGCCAGCGAAGGCATTGGCGAGCCGGTACGCATCGCCATTCCGCGCGGCGGCTATGTGCCTTCTTACGAGTTGAACGCCATACGGCTCCCAGCCGACGCCAAACCCGCGGATGCCCCGATCGCCCGGCCTTCCAAGCATTTCGAGAAGCCCGAGGCCGCCGCCGCACCGGTCGACGCCGTGCCGCTGACGACGACCCCGGCACCGACCCAATCCGCGTCATCGCTGACGCGCCAGTTGCGGTTCTTCTGGGCCGCCATGGTGCTGGTCATCGCCATGCTGGGTATCCTTGTCGTCCGCCAGGGTAACGCCTTTCTTCGTGGTGACGACGCGGTCGCGCCGGTTGAAGTCGAAACGGCAGGCGCGACCAGCAGCGTCGCTTCCCAAACGTTCGAAGGCCTGCCTTTGATCTACTTGGCCATCAAAGCCGACGGACCCGAGGCGGCCCGTGTTGCTTCCTCGCTGCGCGCCGGTCTGGCCGGCTTCGATACGATAGACTTCATCGGACGCGACGCCGACGCTACGCGCAATCGTTCCGCCGATCCGATCAGCTTCGTTTTCGATCTTATTCCCGGGACTAACGCCGGCGACGTCATGATCGAGCTGCAGAGCGTCGCGACGGGACGGGTTCTCCTGTCACGCAACCTGACATCGGCCGAAAGCGCGCCTGGTGCGGTCGAGAGCAACATCGCCAATCTCCTGAGCTCTACCGTCCCCGCTTCGGGCGCGATCTACAGCTATATCGACCAGAGCGATATCCGGACCAGCCAGATAGGATGTCTGGTGCTCGACGACCTCTACTATCTCGACCAGAGCGCCAAGGCGCACGAAGCTGCGTATCGCTGTCTGGAGAAGCTGGTCAGAGAAAGCACCAAATCATCGCTCATCTACTCGGAACTGGCTTCCCTGCATCTGGAAGCCGTCAACAACCGCTACGCCTATCCGCCCGGCGCAACGGTCGAGCAGGCCATGTCGTTTGCCCACCGCGCCATTCAGATGGCACCGATGAGCCCGCACGCGCATCGCGCCTACGGCTACCTCAACTCGCGCCTCGGCAACACCGACGAAGCGATCCGCTGGATGCGCAAGGCTTATGAGCTCAACCCCTACGATCTCGGCATGGCCGCCGCTTATGGCTACGGCCTGATCTTCGCTGGCAGATACCAGGAAGGGACGCCGATCCTGGGCCATGCCGTCGAGGCCTTCAGCGGTCATCCGACCTGGTGGGACTATGGCCTGTTTGTCGGAGCCTTCATGCAAGGCGACACCCAGAGGGCAGCGATTGCCAGCGAGTCGCTGCGGACCACCGCGTCCAAATCGCATTACCTGGCGGCGCGCCTGATCGGCGCCAAGATCTCAGGCCGCGACAAGCTCGCAAACGAATTGGCGAACGAGCTCACGGCCGAATTCCCGAAATTCGCCGCCAATCCGCGCGCCACTTTTGTTGACAGGAAGTACCCCGCCGATCTCATCGACCGGCTGGTGCAATCCTTGCGCTCTGCGGGGATTGGCAATCCGAGCTGAGCGAACGTGGAGCATTCGCTGACGTGCGGACTGATTGGAATATTAAATTCGCACGCCGGATCTGCTCGGCACAGCGGGCGTCGACACTCAACGAGTCTTAGGCCTGCTTACGCGTTCGATTGGGGCGCGCACGGCGAATTCGCGAAGATTTTACTGGCTATCGACCTGCTCAGGGAGCAATTCAGCCACAATCTTGAATTGCCCCTCATACTGCTTCACAGCCAACAATCTCGATGTTTAACTCTCTTCACGTCGCCGAAAGCGGTGCTGGCTCGAAGACGATCGTCTTCCTGCACGGCTTCGGCGCTTGCCATTCGATCTGGCGCGACGTGATTGCGGGATTGACGCCCGATGTGAGGACACTGGCCTACGATCTGCCGGGCCACGGAAACTCCCTGGAGTGCCAGGCGGCAGGCGTCAAGCAGGCCGCCGGGGTCATCCTAGCCGATCTGGGCGCGCGCCGCCTGGGCAAAGTTCACGTCGTCGGCCATTCCATGGGCGGCGCGATCGCGACATTGATGGCATCTGCCGATCCCGAAAGGGTGGCCTCGCTGACCTTGCTGGCGCCCGGCGGCTTCGGCCCCGAGATCAACGGTCCGTTGCTGCGGCGCTATGCGGCCGCGGCCGATCGAGATGAGATCCGCGCCTGTCTTGCCGCCATGTCGGGGCCGCAAAGTTCTCCTCCTCAACACGTGGTGGAGGCGCTGTGCGGCATGCGCAAACGGCCGGGCCAGTTGCGGACCCTCGTCGGTGCTGCAGCCGTGATCACCAGGGAAGACCGGCAAGGTGTCATCCCGAGCGAACGGCTGGAAACCCTGAGCATGCCGGTGATGGTGCTTTGGGGAACGGACGATCCCGTCCTGCCCGTCGCCCAGGCCGAGGACTTGCCGCCGCATTTCCACCTGCACCACGTGCTGGAGGCGGGCCACATGCTGGTCGAGGAGGCGCCTGACCTGATTGCAGGGGCCGTGCGCCGCAACACGCGTCGCCGCGGCAGAATCCAGAGACCGGTGTTCAGCGCAGCCGCAAGCTGAGCCCATCTCGCAGTGCATTTTGCCGGCGACTGTGTTAACTCGCTGTTTACCAACAGCGAGGCAGCGCCATGAAGGATGCAGGCGACAAAATCACCCCGATCGAGCCATCGCGAAAGCTCGCGGACGCGATCCGCGACGTCAAGAACGCCTTCGCCGACCGCGATGATGTGGTGGTCGACATGCGCGAGGCGCACCGCATGCGGCTCGAGTTGCTGGCCGCGGAGCTCGCCCCCGTTTTCGCCGACGTGCCGGCGGATATCGACAATTTCGACTTCGCCGTCTCCTCCGGCCTGCAGCCGCGGCTGTGGGTCGATGCCGTCAGCCATGTCGCCATGGGGCGGGATCGCCGCACCTTCCGCTTCCTTAAGGACACACGCATCGGCCGCGTGGTGCTGGCCGAATCGACCGACATGAAGCCCGTCGCCGATGCCGTTACGCGATACGTGGCCGAGCGTGTCGTCGAGCGGCAGCGGATGATGGAAGGCGCGGTCGAGAGCGCGGTGACTGGCCTGCATCGAGCCGAGGTCCGGGAAGCCGAGCCGCCCTTGCAGGCTGCAACGCGCCGCAACGGCTGGACGACCTTCTTCGCCGGCCTCGGCTTGATCGCCGCCGGCGCCCTGGTCGGCCTGGCGGTATCGCTGGTGCTGTTCTGGGACCGCATCGCCCAGATGAAGATCAGCTTCTGACGACGGGCTCGCGCACCACCGGCATATCGGCACCGAGCTCGATCACCTGAATGTCCGACGGCGGCAGTGCCGGACCGGTCAGGCCGCGCCGTGTCAGGCGGATGGTCCAACCACCTTTTTTTCCGCCGATCTCGAACAGATTGTACTGAGCGGCGGGATGATCGCCGCCCGGCGCCTGGCCGGCGGCGGCCACGCCGACCACCGGCACCTTGACGCCGCGCGGACCGATGGTGAACAGCGAAGGCAAGTGCGAGTGGCCGTGCAGCACAAGCTCGGCGCCATACCGGCGAATGACTTTGTGGAAGCGCGCGATACCGAACAGCCGCTTATGCTGCGAGACCGCGCCACGCACCGGCGGATGATGGATCATGATGGCGCGAAACAGCCCCTGTCTGGCCGTCGCGTCGAGGATGTTGCCGAGCCGCTCCGCCTGGCCCTCCATGAAGAAGCCGTTGGCCATGAAGGGCGCCGTGGCCCGCGCCGTCGTGACGCCGATCAGAGCGACATCACCGCGAACCCGCAAATAGGGAAAGGAATTGCGGTCGATCGGGCTGTTGATGCCGTCGCCCGTCATCCACGGCGCCCATGACCGGCAAACCTTGTCGAAGGCGCCCGGCACATAGGCATCGTGATTGCCCGGCACCACGGATACGTCATTCGCAGAGCCCAGCGTCTCCAGCCAATGTTTCGCCATCTCGATCTCGCCATCGAGCGCCAGGTTGACGAGATCGCCGGTGACCGCGAGGTGGTCGGGGGCGTTGGCTTTGATATCGCCGACAATCGTGTCGATCACCGCATCGTGCATATGACGGCGGCGGTTGCGCTGCCAGTTGACGTAACCCAGCACGCGCTTGGACGCGAGATCGCGATAGGTTACATCGGGCAGCGGCCCCAGATGGACATCGGAAATATGTGCAAGCCTGAGCATAGCCCCTTCTTAAGCGACCCGGTCCGGGCTTTCTACTCAACGTTTCCTGTCCGCTCGCGGTTTCGTGGATGACTGGCGCCGATCCGGAACAGGCGTTCCGCCAGACCGGCTGGGCGGGACTGCGGGCAAGGCTGTTCCATCTCTATTTCCTGCTGCGGCGCCCGATGACGCTTGGCGTGCGCGGCTTGATCTACGACCGCGCATCCAACTCCATCTTCCTCATCCGCCACACCTATGTTCCGGGCTGGCAGTTGCCTGGCGGCGGCGTCGAGGTCGGCGAGACGCTTGTCGAGGCGCTGGCGCGCGAGCTCGCCGAGGAGGGCAACATCGCGTTGACGGCTCCGCCGGTGCTGAGATCGATGCACTTAAACCGTCGCGCCAGCACACGCGACCACGTCGGCCTCTATCTGGTCGAAGCCTTCAACCAGACGGCGCCGAAATCGGCGGACCATGAGATCGCCGAGGCGGCGTTCTTTCCGCTCGACCGTTTGCCGGCAGATGCGACGCCGGCGACGCGACGTCGGATTGCCGAAATTTTCGGCGGCGAGCAGGTCTCGGCCTACTGGTGACTCATGCCGCCTTCCTGAACCGGCCGCGATCATGTGGTGCGGCATAGTCGAGTTTAGGTCCCGCCGGGATTATCCCCGTCGGATTGATCGATTTGTGGCTGCCGTAGTAGTGCGACTTGATGTGATGCAGGCTGACCGTGCCTGACACGCCGGGCACCTGGTAGAGGTCGCGCAGATAGTTCGACAGGTTCGGATAGTCGGCGATCCGGCGCAGATTGCATTTGAAGTGGCCGACATAGACCGGATCGAAGCGCACCAGCGTGGTGAATAGACGCCAGTCAGCTTCGGTGATCCGCTCGCCGACAAGATAGCGCTGCTTTGACAGCCGCTCTTCCAACGTGTCGAGTGCTGCGAAGAGCTCGCCGAACGCTTCCTCATAGGCTTCCTGCGAGGTGGCGAAGCCGGCGCGATAGACGCCGTTGTTAATCGCCGGATAGACCAGCGCATTGATCCTGTCGATCTCGGAACGCAACGCCGGCGGATAGAAGTCCAGGCTCGCATCACCCCATTCGTCGAAGCCGGAATTGAGCATGCGGATGATTTCTGACGACTCGTTGCTGACGATGGTTTCCTGTCTTTTGTCCCACAGCACCGGTACGGACGCGCGGCCCGAATAGCCGCGATCGGCCTTGGCATAGATCTGGTGCAGGAAGTCGAGGCCGTAGAGCGTGTCACCGGTTGCGCCGTCCTCGGCTGTGAAGGTCCAGCCGTTCTCGCCCATGAAATGGTGCACCACGGAGACGGAGATGATGTCTTCCAACTTCTTCAAGACGCGGAAGATCAAGGTCCGGTGCGCCCAGGGGCAGGCGAGCGAGACGTAAAGGTGATAGCGCCCGGGCTCCCCCTTGAAACCGCGTTTGCGCCCTTGCGCCGGCGCACCGTCGCGCGTCACCCAGTCGCGCCATTGCGCTTCGGCACGCACGAACCTGCCGCTGCTGTCGGCAACGGTCGAGCGGTCCTGCCATTTGCCTTCAACTAGCAATCCCATGCGAAATCTCCCTCAGGTTCCAACGGACATCTAGGCGCTTACCCGGAATGTCGAAGCCCTCAGGCGCTGAACAGTTCGTCAAACGGCGAAAAGAAAGGTGAAAAGGGCCGATTGCAGCCGTGAACAATTGATGCTAGCGGAAGCGCCCATGTTTGACTTTGCCACGATCCGGTTCGACCGACGACGAAAGGACGCCCGCGCTTGATGAAGCGCTGACTGGCGAACGCTGCCGCTTGCAGCAAACCTTTCCTCGCATACCGGAACGCAAAGACCATGAGCCTTGCCGACGTGAAATATCTGCCGGAGACCCCGGCGCACGATCCTGAAATCGAAGCCATCAACGACGAGGCCTTCGGGCCGGGCCGTTTCGTGCTGGCCGCCTATAAGATCCGCGAGGCGGGCGGGCACGACCGCTCGATGTCCTTTGTCGCCGTCAAGGACGAGACGGTGATCGCCTCGGTGCGCATGACGCGCGTGGCGGCAGGCGCCGGACGCGCCATGATGCTTGGCCCGCTTGCCGTCCGGCCCGCCTTCAAGAATCTCGGCATAGGCCGCAGGCTGGTCGCGATCGCGCTCGAAGCCGCCGCGAAGGCCGGCGCGCCGGCCGTCATGCTGGTCGGTGACGAGCCCTACTACGGGCCGCTCGGCTTCAAGCGCTTCCCGCGTGGGCAGATCACCATGCCGCGTCCGGTCGATCTCGACCGGCTGCTCCATCACGAAATCAGGCCTGGCGCGGTGGCCCGGTTCGTCGGTGAGGTCTGTCATGCGGATACGGCGCGGGTTGCCGACCTGGCCCAGGTCGCGGTCCGCGCCTCGGCCATTCCGCAGTCCTCGATCGATCCGGTCATTCAGGTTGCGCCGCAGCAGCGCGCTTCGTAGCATGATCCGAAATTCTGGGAGGACGCCACCATGACCCCGAACGGCCAGATCGCGATCGTCACTGGCGGTGGCTCCGGCCTTGGCGAAGCGACGGCGCGCGCCCTTGCCACCAAGGGCGCTAAGATAGCGATACTCGATATCGGTATCGATCGCGCGGCCAAGGTTGCCGCCGATATCGGCGGCATCGCGGTTCAATGCGATGTCAGCAGCGCAGACAGTGGCAGCGCGGCGATCGCCGAAGTGGCGGCAAAGCTCGGCGAACCGCGCATCCTGGTCAATTGCGCCGGCATTGCCATTGGAGTGAAGACGGTCGGCAAGGATGGCCCGCACCCGCTGGATCAATACCGCAAGGTGATCGAGATCAACCTGATCGGCACCTTCAACATGATCCGCCTGGTCGCCGACCGGGCGGCGAAACTCGACCCGCTCGCCGGCGGCGAACGCGGCGTCATCGTCAACACGGCGTCGGTCGCCGCCTATGACGGCCAGATCGGCCAGGCTGCCTATTCGGCGTCCAAGGGCGGCGTCGTCGGCATGACATTGCCGGTGGCGCGCGACCTGGCGCGCTCAGGCATTCGCGTCTGCACCATCGCCCCAGGGATCTTCAAGACCCCGATGATGGCCGGCATGCCGCAAGAGGTGCAGGATTCGCTCGGCGCTTCGGTGCCCTTCCCGCCTCGCCTCGGCGAGCCCTCGGAATATGCAGCACTCGCGCTCCACATCATCGAGAACCAGATGCTGAACGGCGAGACCATCCGCCTCGACGGCGCGATCCGCATGGCGCCCAAATAAAAGCGAAATGAGCACGCCGCCGACAGCCGCCGACAAGACAGGGCCGTTGGCTGGCCTCAGGCTGATCGAGATGGCGGGCCTCGGCCCGGTGCCGCTCGCCGCCTTGATGCTATCGGAGATGGGCGCAGACGTCCTGCGCATCGAGCGGGCGGACGCCAAAGAGCCGCTTCTATCCTTGCCCGAGGCCCACGACCTCGACCGCCACGGCCGCTCCATCCTCAGGCTCGACCTGAAGCGGCCGGACGGCGCGGAGCTTCTGCTGCGCCTTGCGGAAAAGGCCGACGTTCTCATCGAAGGTTTTCGCCCAGGCGTCATGGAGCGGCTGGGCCTCGGGCCTGATGTCGTGCTGGAAGGCAATCCTGCGCTGATCTACGGCCGCCTCACGGGTTTCGGCCAGGACGGGCCGCTATCGCGCCGCGCCGGTCATGACATCACCTACCTCGCCTATGCCGGCCTGCTGCATGCCGTCGGCCGGCAGGGAGCGCCGCCCGTGCCGCCGCTGAACCTAGTCGCCGACCAGGGCGGCGGCGCCATGATGCTGATCGCCGGCGTGCTGGCGGCCCTGTTCCAGCGCTCGCGCACCGGCAAAGGTCAGGTGATCGATGCCGCCATGGTCGAGGGTGCATCGATGCTCGCGGCTCCGATCCATGCCTTCATGGCGGCCGGCCTCTGGAGCGAGCGACGCGGTGAGAACCTGCTCGATTCCGGGGCCCCCTTCTACGACGTTTACGAGGCGGCGGACGGACGGCATGTCGCCATCGGCTGCCTCGAACCGCAATTCTTTGCCGAGTTCGCCCGATTGTTGCCGCTCGACCGGCGTTTTGTCGGCGGTCAATATGACAGGACATCGTGGCCCGACATGCGCGCTGCCATTGCCGCGAGAATCAGAGCGAAGACACGCGACGAGTGGGCCGAGGTGTTTGGACCGACCGACGCCTGCGTCGCTCCCGTCCTGTCGCTGACCGAAGCCAGGGATCATCCGCAGAGCCGCGCCCGGCAAAATTTTGCAAGATCGGGCGAGCTCGAACGTCCGACGCCGGCGCCGCGCTTCTCCAACGCCGCCTCGACCCTTGCCGCGGCGTCGACCGTCGCCGACCGCCGGCCTTCGGCTGTGCTGGCACGCTTCGGCAT
>NZ_RZSV01000072.1:0-25095 GCF_004023205.1 Mesorhizobium sp. M1A.F.Ca.IN.020.03.2.1
CAACAAGATGACCGCGACCTACAACCGCGTTCCCGGCCTGGCGGATGTTCCGTTCGCCGTCCAGATGGAACCGAACCTGGTCGTCGAATTCTATTCGCGCTGATCCGACCAATCGGCGACACCCATCCAAGGCCGCCCTCGAGGCGGCCTTTTCTTTGTCTGTCGCGTCGGCCAGGGCGGCAATTCCACCCTGGTCATTTTTTTAGCCGCAATTCCGCGACGGCTAGTGATTCCACTTGGCTGCAAAATGCTCTAAGCGAAGCGGCAACAGAACCGTGGGCACCTGCGCCATGAATATGCTGCCAAACGTCAAATCGCTTGAGCCGATCGCCGACGAGCCGGACGGCGGATTCCATCCGCTGTTCCGCGACGTGCCATCCTCGGTCGAGTTCAACAAGCTGCGCAAGCGGCTGCTGCGGCTCACGCGCCAGGCGATCGAAGACTTCGCCATGGTGAAACCCGGCGAGCGCTGGCTGGTGGCGCTCTCCGGGGGCAAGGATTCTTATGGCCTGCTTGCCTTGCTGCTCGATCTCAAATGGCGCGGGCTGCTGCCGGTCGAGCTGCTTGCCTGCAATCTCGACCAAGGTCAGCCGAATTTCCCGAAGCATATCCTGCCGGACTATCTCGGCGGCAACGGCATTGCGCATCGCATCGAATACCAGGACACCTATTCGGTGGTCACCGACAAGCTGCCCGACGGCAGCACCTATTGTTCGCTCTGCTCGCGGCTGAGGCGCGGCCATCTCTATCGCATCGCGCGCGAGGAGGGTTGCACCGCGCTGGTGCTCGGCCACCACCGTGAGGACATCCTCGAAACCTTCTTCATGAACCTGTTCCATGGCGGGCGTCTCGCCGCCATGCCGCCGAAGCTTCTCAATGACGAGGGCGACGTCATGGTTCTGCGCCCGCTCGCCTATTGCGCCGAGGCGGATCTCGAGAAATTCGCCAGTGCAATGAAGTTCCCAATCATCCCGTGCGATCTCTGCGGCAGCCAGGAAGGGCTGCAGCGCAACGCCATGAAGGCGATGCTCGACGATATCGAGAAGCGTATGCCTGGCCGCAAGGACACGATGATCCGCGCGATGACCAATGTGCGACCCTCGCATCTGCTCGACCGAAAACTGTTCGACTTCGCCGCGCTCGATGCGCGCCTTACCATGGGAAAAGACATTTCCGATGACGTTTGACATGCAAGCGATCGACTGGCTGGCCGAGCTTCTAGCTGACGCAGCCAGGGCCGAAATCATGCCGCGCTTTCGCCGGTTGGGCGAGGGCGATATTCGCCAGAAGACGTCCGCCGCCGATCTGGTTACGGAGGCGGACGTCAACGCCGAAAGGCTGATCACTGCCAGGCTGCGCGAGCGTTACCCTACAGCGATGATCGTCGGCGAGGAGACCTGCTCCGACAATCCGGCCTTGCTCAAAGGGCTCGGCGATGCCGAACTCGCCTTCGTCATCGATCCGGTCGACGGCACCTTCAACTTCGCCTCCGGTGTGCCGCTGTTCGGCGTCATGCTGGGCGTCGTGGTCAACGGCGAGACGGTTGCCGGCATCATCCACGATCCGGTCGGCAACGACTGGCTGATCGGCGCCAAGGGGGCGGGCAGCCATATCCGCCACGCACATGGCGCGCTGGAGAGGGTGCGGGTCGCCGAGCCGGTGCCGATCTCCGAGATGACCGGCGCGATCTCGTGGCAGTATCTGAAGGAACCGGAGCGCTCGCGGCTCGCTCGCAACCACACAAAGGCGCTGTCGCAGTTCGGCTATCGTTGCGCCGCGCACGAATACCGGCTGCTGGCGAGCGGCCATGCGCATTTCGTCGTCTACAACAAGCTGATGCCGTGGGACCATCTGGCCGGCGTGCTGATCCATCAGGAGGCCGGTGGTTATGCGGCGCGGATCGACGGCGATGCCTATCTGCCGTCGCATGTCGACGGCGGGTTGTTGGTTGCGCCAGACAAGGATAGCTGGAACGAACTGCGGCGCGAGCTCTGGGCGGAATAGGATCGATTGCGCCAGCGAGGGCCAGCCGGTCGGCTGGAAGATGTCGACCTACGACCTCACGCAAATCCGGAGATGTGAATGGGCACCCAGTCCGCGATGGTCGCTCTGGCTCTCGCCATCGCCGTGACGATCACGGGTGCTGACGAAGCAGCGGCACGGGAGCGCGCCTGCGGCAGTCGCGATCCCGTAAACTCCATAGCGGAAATGTCGGCTGCCATTTACGCCTGCTGGCGGCCGCCTCACGGAACTGCCGGCCTGTCCTTGACCCTGCGGTTCTCGCTCCGCCGAGACGGAACGCTCATTGGCAAGCCGCGCGCGACCTTCTCCGTACTCGGATCGAACGATGCATTGAACAGAGCCTTCGTTGCCTCAGTCCTCGAGGCTCTCGATAAGGCCCTGCCGTTATCCTTTACCGAGAGCATGGGCGAGGCGATCGCAGGGCGCATACTTTCGCCCCGCTTCACGGTTGCGCTTGAACGAAAATCCTGAGCGGGTGGCCGTAGGCGAGGGTTTCACACCGGCGGATTGTGGGGCTGGAACAGCCTTCCGCGCTCGGCGATCAGGATCATCAGCAGGGCGGCGAGGGAAACGCTGCAGAAGCCGGCGGCCAATGGCGTGACCGAGCCGTTATAGGCCTGGCCTATCAGCGTTCCGAGCAGGCCGCCGAGAAAGGTCTGCATGAAGCCGAGGATGGAGGACGCCGTGCCGGCAAGCTCGCCGAGCGGCTCCATCGCGAGCGCGTTGAAATTCGCGCCGAGACAGCCAAATGGAACCATCGCGCCGGCAAAGAAGGCGATGAACAGCCAGAGCGGCATCTCGATCTCGAGCGAGAAGACGAGCCAGACCAGGCTGATGGCGAGGAAGAGCAGCAGCGCGCTCTGCGACAGGCGCCGCATGCCGACCTTGCCGACGAGCCGCGCGTTGAGGAAGTTCGAGAAGGCGAGCACGCCCGCGACGCCGGCGAAGATCAGCGGAAACAGCTCGCCGACATGGAAGACTTCGAGATAGATCTGCTGCGCGGAATTGATGAAGCCGAACATGGCGCCGAAGATGAAGGTGCTGGCAAAGGCATAGCAAAGCGCGATGCGGTTGGTGAGCACGATGCGGAAACCGCCGACGACGGCGTTGACGGTTAAGGGCCGCCGGTATTCCGGATGCAGCGTCTCCGGCAAGCGCAACAGCGACCATGCCGACACGATGAGCGCGCCGACGGCCATGGTGACGAAGATCCAGTGCCAGGTGGCGAAGAGCATGATGAACTGGCCGATGCCGGGCGCGACGACCGGTATCGCCATGAACACCATGAAGATCAGCGACATGACCTCGGCCATGCGGCGGCCCTCGAAGGTGTCGCGCACGATGGAGACGGCGATGACGCGGGTGGCCGCCGCGCCGATGCCTTGCACGACACGGCAGGCGAGAAGGGTGGCAAAGGTCGGAGCAACAGCAGCGGCCGCTACCGCCGCCACGTAGATGATCAGGCCGGCGACCAGCGGCGCACGGCGGCCGAAACGATCGGAAACCGGACCGAAGAAGAGCTGACCGGTGCCGAAGCCAAGGATGTAGGCTGTGATCACATACTGGCGGTGGTTTTCATTCTCGACGCCGAGCGAGGCGCCGATCTGCTGCAGTGCCGGCAGCATGATGTCGATGGCGAGCGAATTGAGCGCCATCAGCGCCGCGCAGAGCGCAATGAATTCCCAGCGCGGAATGGGCAAGCTTTTTGCCGACTGCTGCGCTAGTGCCTGATTGTCCACGGCAAAATCCGATCAATCAAACGAATACGCGCCGGTCGACCGGCGCATCAATTCGTCTCGTTCTCGAGTTCGAAAGCCAAAGTGCCGAGGTGGGGCGGCCCCGAATGTCATCGCGCAGCCGGCTGGGCCGGCCAGCGCGAGCTCAAATCAGGCGGCGCCTTTGACGCTGACGCCTTTTTCGACCAGGAAATCCTGCAGCTCGCCGGCCTGGAACATCTCGCGCACGATGTCGCAACCGCCGACGAACTCGCCCTTGACGTAGAGCTGCGGAATGGTCGGCCAGTTGGAATAGTCCTTGATGCCCTGGCGCAGCTCGGCCGAGGTCAGCACGTTCACGCCTTTGTAGTCGACCCCGACATAGTCGAGGATCTGCACCACCTGGCCGGAGAACCCGCACTGCGGGAAGCCGGGGGTGCCCTTCATGAAGAGCACGACGTCGTTGCTCTTCACTTCGCTGTCGATGTAGTCGTTGATGCCGCTCATGGGGAATCCTTTCACGCCTGTGGGAGTCAGGCTCGAAGCATGTCCATCAAATAAACCCATAGGTTGGCTGAAACAAGACGTTAGCCGCGACGCACCCGAAATGGCGCAAAGCTTTGGTCCGCCATTGGGCCAAATCCGCCAGCCGGAACTTTCCCACAAGCGGGCCGGCAGGCCGGTTCTCTTGTCCCGGTGCCGCTGACGGTTTCCCAGGTGCGCACGCGCCAGAATTATAGCTATAGCTAAATCTTGAAGCATGCGCTATCCTTGCCGGTGCCTTGGAGGAACGCGGATATGCGCGAAACGAAATCGCTGCTGGAACAAAAGCTCGATCGAAGGCTGCTTCTGGCCGGTGGCCTGGCGGCCGGCGGTACGGCGGTGATGGCGACCGCGGCGCGCGGGCAGACCGACCACGCCGGTCACGGAACGCCAGGGGCGGCCGAACCGCAGCCGGCGCACCTGTCCGCGCATGGGGCGATGATCACCGTCGGCGAGGTCGAGGATAGCCGCAACGGATTCGATCCGGTGAAGCTGCTGAGCGACTGGGAGACCGGGACGGTGTCGACGCTGCCGGACGGGCGGACACTGCGCAGCTTCGAGGTCACGGCCGAGGACAAGGAGATCGAGATCGCGCCCGGCATCCTGTTCCCCGCCTGGACCTACAATGGCCGCGTGCCGGGGCCGACGCTGCGGGCCACCGAAGGCGATCGCTTGAAGATCGCCTTCCGCAACAACGGCTCGCATCCGCATTCCATGCATTTCCACGGCATTCACGCAGCACGGATGGACGGCGTTCCCGGCGCCGGTTTGATCGGGCCGGGCGAGGAGTTCGTGTACGAGTTCGACGCCAGGCCGTTCGGCTGCCACCTCTATCATTGCCATGCGCTGCCGCTGAAGCGGCACATCCAGAAAGGTATGTACGGCGCCTTCATCATCGATCCCGATCCCGCCAGGCATCCGGAGCACGAGGCGGTCGCCCGCTCGCGCCTGCTCGGCACGCCGGAGAATGCCGGCTGGCAGGAATTCGTAATGGTGATGAACGCCTTCGACACCAATTTCGACAACGAGAACGAGGTCTATGCCGTCAACACCGTCGCCCATGCCTACGCGAAGAAGCCGATACGGGTGCTGAAGGACAAGCCTGTCCGGATCTATCTCGTCAACGTGGTCGAGTTCGACCCGATCAACTCCTTCCATCTGCATGCCAATTTCTTCGACTACTACAATCAGGGCACGACGCTGACGCCGACACTCAGGACCGTCGATCTGATCACCCAGTGCCAGGCCGAGCGCGGTATCCTCGAGTTCCATTTTAGGGAGCACGAGCCAGGCCTCTACATGTTCCATCCCCACCAGTCGGAGTTTACCGAACTCGGCTGGTCGGGCATGTTCGACGTCGTGGAGGCCTTGTCGTGACCGATGTCAGTAGCACCTCCCGGGATACACAGGCCGGTCGGCCGCGCTGGCTCTCTCTGCTCTGGATAGTACTGCCGCTCGCCGTGCTCGGGCTCGCGGTTGCGTGGATGGTCTCTTCCGACCCGTTGGCCAGCTTTCGCAACGGCGCGCCGCCGGTCGAGAACCTGACCTTCGAGCGGACAATTATCGGAAACGACGGCATTCGAATTCTCGTGCGGGCCGGCGGGTCGGAACCGATGACGATCGCACAGGTCCAGGTCGACGACGCTTACTGGCAGTTCACGCAGGATCCGCCGGGGCCGATCGCGCGCGGCGCAACGGCATGGATCAGCCTGCCATACCCCTGGGTGCTGGGGGAGGCGCATGCGATCAATGTCGTAACCAGTACCGGGACAACATTCGGGCACGATATCGCCGTCGCCGTACCCACACCGACGCGCAGTTCACCTAGCTTTGCCGCGCAAGCGGTGCTCGGCGGCTTTGTCGGCATCCTGCCCGTGGCGATCGGCCTGATGTTCTATCCGGCACTACGCGGGGTCGGGCGGAACGGCATGGACTTTCTCCTGTCGATGACCGTCGGTCTGCTCGCCTTCCTTTTCGTCGACACGCTCGAGGACGCGTTCGAACTGGCCGGCGAAGCAGCCGCCCTGTTCCAAGGGTCGACCATGATCGTACTCGCAGCCACCGCCAGTTTCCTTCTGCTCATGGCGGCAGGCCGGCGCAGCGGGACACCGACCGGGCTGGCGCTTGCCACCTTCATCGCACTCGGCATCGGCCTGCACAATCTCGGCGAGGGGCTGGCGATCGGCGCCGCCTTCGTCTCGGGCGCAGCCGGGCTCGGCACGTTCCTGGTGCTTGGCTTCACCTTGCACAACATCACCGAAGGCATCGGCATCGCAGCCCCGATCCTGAAGCAGCGACCGCCGCTCAGGACCTTCGCCATGTTGACGCTGCTCGCGGGAGGTCCCGCCGTCGTCGGCCTATGGATCGGCAGCCTCGCCTATGCGCCGCAATGGTCGGCGCTGGCGCTGGCGATCGGCGCCGGAGCGATCCTGCAAGTGATCGTCGAGATGGTTTCGCTGCAGCTTCGCCAGCGCCCCGATGGCTCGCGCGCCTTGCTCGCACCGGCTGCGATGGCCGGGCTGACAGCCGGGGTCGGCTTCATGTACCTCACGGCGATGCTGGTAAAGATCTGAGCAACGGCGGCGTCAACACTCAGTCCGGAACGCTGGTCTGCAGGGCGAGCGCATGCAGCACGCCGCCCATATTGCCTTTCAGCGCGTCATAGACCATCTGGTGCTGCTGGACGCGGCTTTTGCCGCGGAAGCTCTCGGCCACCACTTCGGCAGCGTAGTGGTCGCCGTCACCAGCCAGATCGCGAATTGTCACCTTGGCGTCCGGAATGCCTTCCTTGATCAGTCGTTCGATGTCGTGCGCATCCATTGCCATGGCAGAAATCCTGTTTTCGAGCGGGCGCAGCCCGTGCGATGAGAGTCGGGGATAAGCGTAGAGCCTTTCCGGTCCGGATTGAAGCGGTTCCATCCGTGACCGAAGCTTCACGGGACATTCCGATCCGGCTGAGCCGCGTCGCCGGCGGACACATCCTCGTGCGTCGAGTAGGCGCGACCGAGGCTGAAGGTCAGCACGTAGAGCGGCACGTTTATCGCGATGCCGACCATCGGCAAGTAGCTCGTCCACTGCCAGACCGGGGAGAAAAACGGCCGGCCGTAGCCATCGCACATAAGCGAAGAACCATACGCCCAAAGCGCTCCGATGGCGGTTGCAATGGCGAAGAGCTTGACGCAAGTGACGATATGCCTTGCCCGAGCCGGCTCCGGCAAAAGGCGCTGCCACAGCACCAGGCACAAAACAGGAATGGCGTAGACGAGGTCCTGAGCGGCCAGCAACGGGATTGCGCCGTTCGCCGCAGCAAGGAACTCGGCTCGCGTTTCGAGCCTTGGACAGACCTCGCTCGAGGTCGTCGACAGCAGCAGAAAGACGAACGGGCCGAGGAACCAGAAAAAGAACAGCGACGGCCAGAAAACCGCTGCAAGCAGCGCCCGGACCGCCAGCCTGGTCAAATGGCCTGATCCATGAAGCGCGGGAACCAGCCCTCATGGGCGGCGGTCAATTCGCTGACCGGAACGGCACGCGCCTCGCCGAGCTTCAGCATGTCGCCACCGGTCGTGCCGATCCACGGCGCGAAGATGCCGAGCTTGCCCTGCTCCGCGCGGATCCTGTCCCATTCGCCGCTTTGCGGGTCGATCGACAAGGTCAGGAGATAACGTCCTTGGTCCTCGCCGAACCAGACCGGGATCGGATCGGTGCCGGTGAGACCGGGAATGGTGGCGCCGATGCCGGATGCCATCGCCATTTCGGCCAGCGCCACGGCAAGGCCGCCGTCGGAGACATCGTGCGCGGCAGTCACGATGCCGGAAGCGATCAGCGCGCGCACATGGTCGCCGACGCGCTTTTCATGTTCGAGGTCGACGGGCGGCGGCGAACCGTCGGCGCGGCCGTGGATGTCGCGCATATAGACCGACTGGCCGAGATGGCTGCCCCATGTCGGCGGCGCGCCGACCAGCACGATCATCTGGCCCTCGGCGGCAAAGCCGATGCGGGCCATCTTCGACCAATCGGCGATCAGCCCGACGCCGCCGATGGTCGGCGTCGGCAGGATGCCGCGGCCATTGGTTTCGTTGTAGAGCGAGACATTGCCGGAGACGATCGGGAAGCCGAGCGCGCGACAGGCGTCGCCGATACCCTTAACCGCTCCGACAAACTGGCCCATGATCTCCGGCCGCTCCGGATTGCCGAAATTGAGATTGTCGGTGGCGGCAAGCGGCAGGGCGCCCGTTGCCGTCAGGTTGCGCCAGCATTCGGCGACGGCCTGCTTGCCGCCCTCATACGGGTCGGCCTCGCAATAGCGCGGCGTGACGTCGGAAGAGAAGGCGAGCGCCTTGGTTGGATGGCCTTCGACGCGCACCACGCCGGCATCGCCGCCTGGGAGCTGCAGCGAATTGCCCTGAATCAGCGTGTCGTACTGCTCCCACACCCAACGGCGCGAAGAGAGGTCCGGTCCGCCCAGCATCTTGAGCAACGCGTCGGCGACGTCGGCCTTGGGCGCGTCGTTCGCTGCAAGCGGCGCCGGCTTCTTCGTTTCGACCCAGGGGCGATCATATTCCGGCGCCTGGTCGCCCAGTTCCTTGATCGGCAGGTTGGCGACCTCGTCGCCGTGGTGCAGCACGCGGAAGCGCAGGTCGTCGGTGGTCGTCCCGACGATGGCGAAGTCGAGGCCCCATTTGCGGAAGATCGCCTCGGCTTCCTCCTCTTTCTCGGGGCGCAGCACCATCAACATGCGCTCCTGGCTTTCCGACAGCATCATCTCGTAGGCGCTCATGCGCTCCTCGCGCACCGGCACCTTGTCGAGGTCGAGCTCGATGCCGAGATCGCCCTTGGCGCCCATCTCGACCGCCGAGCAGGTGAGCCCGGCCGCACCCATGTCCTGGATGGCGATGACCGCGCCGGACGCCATCAGCTCGAGGCAGGCCTCCAGCAGGCACTTTTCGGTGAAAGGGTCGCCAACCTGTACGGTCGGCCGCTTCTCCTCGATCTTGTCGTCGAACTCGGCCGAGGCCATGGTGGCGCCGCCGACGCCGTCGCGCCCGGTCTTGGCGCCGAGATAGACGACCGGCAGGCCGACGCCCTTGGCCTGCGACAGGAAGATGGCGTTGGTTTTGGCGAGGCCGGCCGCGAAGGCGTTGACCAAGATGTTGCCGTTGTAGCGGGCGTCGAAATTGACCTCGCCGCCGACGGTCGGCACGCCGAAGGAATTGCCGTAGCCGCCGACGCCGGAAACGACTCCAGCGACCAGGTGCCGGGTCTTGGGGTGGTCAGGCGCGCCGAAGCGCAGCGCGTTCATCGCCGCAACCGGTCGCGCGCCCATGGTGAAGACATCGCGCAGGATGCCGCCGACGCCGGTCGCGGCTCCCTGATAGGGCTCGATATAGGAGGGGTGGTTGTGGCTCTCCATCTTGAAGACGACGCAGTCGCCGTCGCCGATGTCGACCACGCCGGCATTCTCGCCCGGCCCCTGGATCACCCGCGGGCCGCTGGTGGGCAGCGTGCGCAGCCATTTCTTGGAAGACTTGTAGGAGCAGTGCTCGTTCCACATCGCCGAGAAGATGCCGAGCTCGGTGAAGCTCGGCTCGCGGCCAACCAGATCGAGGATGCGCTGGTATTCGTCGGGCTTCAGCCCATGCGCGGCGACGAGCTCGGGGGTGATCGGCACGGAATTGGATATGGTCATGAGCGGCGATTGGTATCCGTGGGAGAGGGGGCTTTTCTGAGTCTCCTCTTATCGCAAGCTTTCGAGCGATACACCCCCAAAGCACGACGAAAACGCCGCAAAACCGCTGCGCCGGCACCGGCCGGTAGCGCGAGGCGCTTAGGAAAGGACAGGTCAGGAAAAACTGTCGTAGCCGGCGCGGCCCTCGTCGAGCAGGCGGCGGATGACCGCGACGCCACCGGCGACGTCCTTACTTTGCCGGGGTTGCGAAACACCGAAGCGGACGCCGTGGAAGACTTGCTCGGAACGACCGGCCTTGAACTCGTCCTCGTCGTCGATGAGCACGCCCTGCGCAAGGCAGGCATTCTTGAAGGTGCCTGAGAGCCAAGGATCCGGCAAGGTGAGCCAGACGAAGGGCACATTGTCCCGCGCCTTGAAGTCAAAGCCAGCCAGCGTCTCGCGCACGACATGGAGACGAGCTTGGATCTCGGCAATGCAGCGCTTGCGGATATCGTTGGCCTGGCCCGACATCACCAGCCTTGTTCCGACCTCCGCCAGCAGAAAGGGCAGCCCGCCGGTCATCATCTTGTGCGCCACGCGGATGCGGTGGCGGTAGGCGGGCGGGCAGGACAGCCAGCCGCCGCGCACGCCGGCCGCGACCGACTTCGACAGGCCGCCGGCTACGATCGTGCGCTCAGGGGCGTATTCGGCGAGCAGTGGCGTCGGATCGTCGGTCAATTCGCCATAAAGATCATCCTCGATCAGGACGACATTGTACTCGCGCGCTATGCGCGCGATCGCCTGGCGCCGCTCCGCCGACAGCGTCACCAGCGTCGGGTTCTTCGCCGTCGGCATCACGAACATCATCTTCGGGTGTTTTTGCGCGCAGACGCGTTCGAAATCGTCGGGATCGAGACCTTCATCGTCCGCCGAGACCAGCGCGGTACGGCGCCCGATCAGACCGGCGCTGCGCGAGATCTGCGAATAGGTGAGATGCTCGAAGACGATCGTGTCGCCAGGCGTGGTGAGCGCCGCGACCGCCGCCATCACCGCCGCATGGGTGCCAAGCGTCGGCACGATCGAATCGGGCGAGGGGTGAAAGGAATTGCGCTTGAGCCAAAGGCCGCCGGCCTCAAACCAGCGCTCCGGGAAATCCCTGGTATAGCTTGAGATGTCGTGGGGGTGCTCCTCCGCCGTCCGCGCCAGCAGTTCGGCAATCAATGCGCCTTGTCCGACATCGGGGGCGGCGGTGCTGTCGAAGCGCAGCTTGCCGCTCGGCGCATCGATGAGCCGCGTTCCGAGCGCGGCGGGCTGCAACTCGGGCTTGGGGCTCTCCGCGCGTTGCGCGAGCACATAGGTGCCGCGCCCGACCTCCCCACACACCAGCCCGCGCTCGCGCAGCAACTGATAGGCCCGGCCGACCGTGCCGACCGTAGTGCCAATGTCGTAGGCGAGGTCGCGCTGCGGCGGCAGTTTTGCACCCGCATCGATGACGCCCTTGTCGATATCTGACTCAATGCTGTCAGCAAGGCGCTGATAGAGAGGGCCGGAACCGGAAGCGAGGTCTGAGAGCCAATTTGTCATGGTGGCAATTTTTTATATTGCATCGCGAGACGAGTCAATCGATATGAGAACGCGGGTAACTAGAGTACAATTGATAGAATTGGTTGATCGCAAGATGAATACAATTGATACATTCCGTTATGACAGCGCCGAGTTGCACGGCCGCCCGTCGGGGCGCCGCGGGTTCGTTGACCGGGTCGTATTCGTGCTTCGTGCCATCGCCAGGCAAATCGAGCGAATGCTGGAACGCCGTCGCGGCCGCCTTGCGCTCTTGGAGATGACCGACGAGCAGCTCAAGGACATCGGCATTTCGCGCTGCGACGCCCATCGCGAAGGTATCAGGCCGTTCTGGGACTAAGCGCGTCGCGACGCCCTTGATTGTTGCGATGCATGTCAAATCGCTGCGCGGTTTGGGCATACATCGACCGCGAACAGAGCTTCGATGGTATGTTGATTGACGAGCGCGAAAACCGACCGTCAATCCTGCATTTGCAGGAAGTGGGCTACGGCCGAGTCACGCTGCAGCGGCGCAGGCTGAATTGCCGGCCTGCCAGCGCGCGATGTCGGAGCCTATGCGCGCGCCCAGCGGTTCGGCCATCAACGGCCCGAACACGTCCACTTTGCGGGAATTGCCTTGTGCTTGCACGACCAGCAGCGGCTTGCCGCCATAGTGGTTGGCAGGCACCAGCAGGAAGCGCGGCGTGCCGCTGTAGGAGTTGAGCTCGTTGGCCATCTGATAGGGCTTGAAGGCCGGGTCCTTGCTGGCGATCCAGCACTTGTGAGCGGCGATGGCGACCTGCTCCATGGCAAGCAGGGAAGCGCTCTTGCCAGAGGGGGGCGGCGTGGTCTTCGAGCCGGACTGGCAAGAGGCGAGCGCAAATCCGGCGGCGGCCAGGAGAGCAAGGCGAGCAATCGTCAGTCTCATGGTCAGGCCGCCCCGTTGGTCTGAAAGAATGGTCTGAAGGAATCGTCTGAAAGGATCAAGCGGCGATGCCAAGCGCGCCTTCGAACAGCGCCCGGCCGTCGCTGCCGCCGTGTGCCGCCTCGATCAGGTTCTCCGGGTGCGGCATCAGACCGAGCACATTGCCCTTCTCGCTGACGATGCCGGCGATGTCGTTGATCGAGCCGTTGGGATTGGTGCCTTCGGCATAGCGGAACACCACCTGGCCTTCGCCTTCGAGGCGCGCCAGCGTTTCGGCGTCGGCGAAATAGTTGCCGTCGTGATGCGCGACCGGTGAGCGAATGATCTGGCCCGGCTGATAGCCGCGGGTGAACATCGTGTTGGCGTTGGCGATCTCGAGCTTCACGTGCCGGCAGACGAATTTCAGCGAGGCGTTGCGCATCAGGGCGCCGGGGAGCAGCCCCGCCTCGACCAGGATCTGGAAGCCGTTGCAGACGCCGATCACCATCACGCCCTTGGCCGCCTTTTCGGCCACTGCCCGCATCACCGGCATGCGCGCGGCGATCGCCCCGCAGCGCAGATAGTCGCCGAAGGAAAAGCCGCCGGGAATGGCGATCAGGTCGACGTCCGGGATTTCGGTGTCGGTCTGCCAGACGGTCGCCGGCGCCTGACCGGAAATCTTGGTCAGAGCCGCGATCATGTCGCGGTCACGGTTGAGCCCAGGCAGGAGGACGACGGCTGATTTCATTTGGGTCGTAGGGCCTCTGGTTTTCGGCGAGTTCGCTGGTTATGCACGCGCTTCAGGAGCCTGTACATCAAATCGCTGGTGGCTTCAGGCATAACCTCTGCGCTGCAACCTCAGGTAATAGCCACACTATAATTCTCAATCACCGTGTTCGCCAGAAGCTTGTCGCACATGGCCTTGAGGTCGGCTTCGGCCTTGGCCCTGTCGGTTCCGGTGAGCTCGATGTCGAAGACCTTGCCCTGCCGCACCTGGCCGACGCCGTCGAAGCCCAGCCCTGAGAGCGCGTGCTCGATCGCCTTGCCCTGCGGGTCGAGAACTCCGTTCTTGAGGGTGACGGTGACGCGGGCTTTCATCGATACTCCTGAGTGATCGGTAGTGCGGAGGGCGGGCGCGCCGTTTCCGGCAGGCCCGCGCTGGCTGTCAGTGCTTCGTGCTCTTCGAGGGCTCGGAAGAGGCAACGAGCACCGGGCCTGTCGGGCGCGGCGGCTCGTTCTCGTTCATGATGCCGAGGCGGCGGGCCACTTCCTGGTAGGCCTCGACCAGGCCGCCCATGTCGCGGCGAAAGCGGTCCTTGTCGAGCTTGTCCTGAGTGGCGACGTCCCACAGCCGGCAGGAATCCGGCGAGATCTCGTCGGCGACAACGATGCGCATCATGTCGCCCTCGAACAGGCGGCCGCACTCGATCTTGAAGTCGACAAGCTGGATGCCGACGCCCAGGAACAGGCCGGAGAGGAAGTCATTGACGCGGATAGCCAGCGCCATGATGTCGTCGATCTCCTGCGGGCTGGCCCAGCCGAAGGCGGTGATGTGCTCTTCCGACACCATCGGGTCGTCCAGCGCATCGGCCTTGTAGTAGAATTCGATGATCGAGCGCGGCAGAACCGTGCCTTCCTCGATGCCCAGGCGCTTTGCGAGCGAGCCGGCGGCGACGTTGCGCACCACCACCTCAAGCGGAATGATCTCGACTTCCTTGATCAGCTGCTCGCGCATGTTCAGCCGGCGGATGAAATGGGTCGGGATGCCCATACGATTGAGGTGATTGAAAATGTGCTCGGAGATGCGGTTGTTGAGCACGCCCTTGCCGTCGACCACCTCATGTTTCTTCTTGTTGAAGGCGGTGGCGTCATCCTTGAAGAACTGGATCAGCGTCCCGGGCTCAGGTCCTTCATAGAGGATCTTGGCCTTGCCTTCGTAAATGCGGCGGCGATTTTTCATCTGATTTTTTCTCTGGATTGGCGGGCAGGCGGCAAGCGACCAGTTCCTGTCCGTCTGCCTAAATTAGTTGTGGCGACGGGTGCGTTCAATGCCGGTGTCTATAGCAATCGTAATGTTTGCTCAATCGGCAAATCCAGCCGATCAACCGCTTTCGGAACCGAAATGCCGCAGCGCAGCATGGGACGTTGCATATTGACCGGCCCGCGACCTTTTGGTTTGTGCTGGGTAAGCACACATATTCATAGCCAAGCGAATCGATTTGATCGGAGGGACGCATGAGCAGCATGAAAGACCGCGAAGAGGGCTTCGAGCGCAAATTCGTCTTCGACGAGGAGCTCCGCTTCAAGGCCTCGGCGCGCCGCAACAGAGCGCTCGGCCTGTGGGCCGCCGAAAAGCTGGGCAAGAGCGGAGCCGATGCCGAGGCCTATGCCAAAGCGGTAGTCGTCTCCGACATCGAGGAGGCCGGCGACCATGACGTCTTCCGCAAAATCCGCGAGGACTTCGACGCCGCGGGCGTCAACCAGTCGGACCATCAGATCCGCCGCACCATGGACGAGCTGATGGCGCAGGCGATCGAGCAGGTCAAGAACACGTAAAAATCGTTGGACCAATCGACCGCCCGGCTCAGCCGGGCGGTTTTCTTTGCCTTGCCGCCGTTTCCGGCTGAGACTGCGGATCGTTACCAAGGAAGTTCCGATGTCGCTCAAGTCCCGCCTGGCCGCCGACGAAACGCTGTTCACCGCCTGGTCCGGCGTGCCGGACGCGCTGACGGTAGAGATCATCGCCAAGCAGGGCTTTGATGCCGTTACCCTCGACATGCAGCATGGCGGCCACCACGAGGACAGCGTTCTGCGCGGCCTGGTGCCGGTGCTTGCCGCCAACAAGCCGGCGCTGGTGCGCATCCCGGTCGGGCGCTTCGACATGGCGAGCCGGGCGCTCGATTTCGGCGCCGAGGCGGTGATCGCGCCGATGGTCAATTCCGTAGACGACGCCAGGCAGTTCGCCGCAGCGATGAAGTATCCGCCGATGGGCGAGCGTTCTTGGGGCCCGACCTATGCCTTCCCGCGCCATGGCAAGGGTGACCATGCCGAGTGGCTGCGCGACTCGAACCAGCGCACCATGGCCTTTGCCATGCTCGAGACGCGTGCGGCGTTCGAGGCGCTGGATGGAATCCTCGAGACGCCCGGCATCGATGGCATCTTCGTCGGGCCGTCGGATTTCTCGATCGCCTGGTCGAACGGCACCACCGTCAATTCGACGCTGGAAAGCATGATGGAGACGGTCGCCTCGATCGCCGAGCGGACGCGCAAGGCAGGCAAGCACGCCGCGATCTATGTCATCGAGCCGGCCGTGGCCGGCCGCGTCGTGTCGATGGGCTATCGGCTGCTCGCCATGGGTTCTGACCACACGCTGATCTCGCTCGGAGCCAGGACGCTGCTGAAGAGCATGCGGGATTCGATCGGCGCCTGAGGCGCCGGCGTTTCAAGGCTCCTTCAATTCCGTCAGGAACTTGGCGAAAGTCATCGATCCCTCCGGCCAGGGGCCGAAGCCCGCGTCCTGGTTGAGATGGCCGGCGTCGCCGGCGTCGATGAACAGCGAACCCCAGGCGGCGGCGATATCCTCGGCAACCTCAAAGGCGCAGAACGGGTCGTTGCGGCTGGCGATCACGATCGACGGAAAGGGCAGGGGATCGCGCGAATAGGGCCCGAAGGTCATCAGGTGCCTCGGCCTGATCTCCGGATTGGCGACATCAGGGGGCGCCACGAAGAAGGCGCCCGCGACCGGCTTCTGGAATTGCGGGATCGCCTGCCCCGCCGCCGCCACACCCAGCGAATGCGCGACGATGACCACCGGCCGCTCGGCCTCGTTGACAGCTTTCGCTACACTTGCCGTCCAGTCCTCGCGCACGGGTTTCGTCCACTCGGCCTGTTCGACCCTGCGTGCCGTCGACAATTTCGATTGCCAGCGGGTCTGCCAATGCTCGGGACCGGAGTTGGTGTAGCCGGGTATGATGAGGATATCGGCGTCCTTGACTTTCATGGCGCCGATGTAGCGAGCGCCCCTGTCTGATGCAACCGGCCGGTGGAATGCAGTGGCATCACAAAGGTGAACAACGTGTTCGATTCTTTCAACCTTGTGTGAACGATGGTGATGAACGATCTGGAGAGGGAACAGGAATGACTAATAAACGTCGGAGCGACTGCCCATCGTGAGATCGGCGCACGAACGGAGAGTGCGATGAGCGAACTGCCTTTTGCCGCGACCACCCCGGTCAGCGTCGCGCGTGTCGGGTTGAAGGCGCGCGATGCCGAAAACCTTGCCGCCTATTATCGTGCCGTCGTCGGCCTGCAGGAGTTGAGCCGCGCCGATGGCGCGATCACCCTCGGCGCCGCGGGCCGCCCGCTGCTGGTGCTGGAGCAGGATGCCTCGGCCAAGCCTGACGACCCGCGCAGCGCCGGCCTTTTCCACACTGCGTTCCTGCTGCCGTCGCGCGCCGATCTCGGCCGGTGGATCAGCCATGCCGCCGCCAACCGGATCGGCATCGAAGGCGCCTCGGACCATCTGGTCAGCGAGGCGCTCTACCTCACCGACCCTGAAGGCAACGGCATCGAGATCTACGCCGATCGCCGTCCGCAGGATTGGAAATGGAACGGCGACAAGATCGCAATGTCGACCGAGCGGCTGAATCTCCCCGCGGTCGTCGCCAGCGTGCCCGTCGGTGATGCCGGCTGGCAGGGAGCGCCGGAAAACACCATTGTCGGCCATGTCCACCTGCGCGTCGGGCGTCCGGAAGACGCCGAAGCGTGGTGGCATGACGAATTCGGCTTCGACACGGTCGCCAAATATGGCGGTCAGGCGGTGTTCCTGTCCTCCGGCCACTACCACCACCATATCGGTGCCAATTCCTGGCGCAGCGCCGGCGCCGGCCGCCGCGATCCCTCCCGCTCGGGCCTCGCCTGGGTCGAAATGCGCTCGGATAACGTGAAGGCCGAGACGACGCGTGAAGATCCCTGGGGCACGGTGATCAGGACGGTGCCTGGCAAGGCCTGATTAGGCTGCGCCACGCTAGCGGGGCGCCCTTCACTCGGACTCAAGCCTCTCCAAACACCCGCTTGAAGATCGTGTCGACATGCTTGGTGTGATAGCCGAGGTCGAACTTCTCGCGGATCTCGGCCTCGGGCAGTGCCGCTGTCACGTCCTTGTCGGCAAGCAGTTCCTCAAGGAAATCAGCACCTTGCTCCCATACCTTCATGGCATTGCGCTGCACCAGGCGATAGGCATCCTCGCGTGACACGCCAGCCTGGGTCAACGCCAGCAGCACGCGCTGCGAATGCACCAGGCCGCGGAACTTGTTGAGGTTCTTCTCCATGTTCTCGGGGTAAACGAGCAGCTTATCGACGACACCGGTCAGGCGTGCCAAGGCGAAGTCGAGCGTCACCGTCGCGTCCGGTCCGATCATGCGCTCCACCGAGGAGTGCGAGATATCGCGCTCGTGCCACAGCGCCACATCCTCCATGGCCGGCATGGCGTAGGAGCGGACCATGCGGGCAAGGCCGGTGAGATTCTCGGTCAACACCGGGTTGCGCTTGTGCGGCATCGCCGACGAGCCCTTTTGTCCCGGCGAGAAATATTCTTCCGCTTCCAGCACCTCGGTGCGCTGCAGATGCCGGATCTCGACGGCCAGGCGCTCGACCGACGAGGCGATCACGCTGAGCGTAGCGAAGAACATCGCATGGCGGTCTCGCGGGATGACCTGAGTCGAGACCGGTTCCGGCTTCAGGCCGAGTTTCTTCGCCACATGCTCTTCGACATAGGGATCGATGTTGGCGAAGGTGCCGACCGCGCCCGAGATGGCGCAGGTGGCGATGTCTTCGCGCGCGTGCAGCAACCGCTCGCGGCAACGCGAAAATTCGGCATAGGCCAGCGCCAGCTTGACGCCGAAGGTGGTCGGCTCGGCGTGGATACCGTGGCTGCGGCCGATGGTGATGGTATCCTTGTGCTCGAAGGCGCGGCGCTTCAGGGCCACAAGCAGCGCGTCAATGTCGGCAAGCAGGATGTCGCTGGCGCGTGTCAATTGCACCGCAAGACACGTGTCGAGAACGTCCGACGAGGTCATGCCCTGGTGAATGAAGCGGGCGTCCGGTCCGACGAATTCGGCGAGATGGGTCAGGAATGCAATCACGTCATGCTTGGTGACGCGCTCGATCTCGTCAATTTTGCCAACGTCGAATTTGGCAGCGCCGCCCTTCTCCCAAATCGTCTTCGCGGCTTCCTTCGGGATGACGCCGAGCTCGGCCAGCGCATCGCAGGCATAAGCCTCGATCTCGAACCAGATGCGGAACCGGGTTTCGGGCGACCAGATGGCGACCATTTCCGGCCGGGAATAGCGAGGGATCATGGTTTCTTAGTCCTGCTGGGAGAAGCTTTGGCCGCGTCCTAACAGAGGCCGGCTCAATGCTCAACGCCGCCGGCGTGCAAACCAGATGCTGGCGGCGGCAAGTACGGCAAAGCCGAACGGAAAATAGAGCCGGACGCCCAGGACGACGAACTGGTAGAGCGCGGCGAGGACCGTGAACACGAACTCAGACGCCCAGGTCCGCGTGAAGGCCGGCGCGTGCCACTCGGCGTAGTAAGAACGGTATTGCAGGGCAAACAGCCCGCCGGTGAAAGCGAGCGTCGCGCCAAGCAGGCATACGAAAGCTGCGGCGAGCGCGGTTTCCCAGTGGCGGCCGCGCGATACCAGTGCGGCGAACGTCAGCCCGACCGAAAAAGCAAGCGCGCCGCCGAGCGCATAAAGCAGCACGACGAAGCGGGCGCTGTCCGGCGTCTCCCAATAATACAGATTGAGGAAAGTGCTCGCCGCCATCGCAAGCCCCCACAGCAGGGCGCCGACAATTGCCGAGCTTGCTGATGGCAGAGCGTCGCGCAGGCGGTTTGCCAGGCGCAGACGCAAGGAGGCCGGCTGCAGCGACGTTACGGTCACTGGGCCACGTTCCGCGGCGAAAAGCGGTTCGCGTTGCGTGGTGTTGGCAATGCTCCCTGTCTCATTGGCACCATGGCTATCATGCCATGGTGAACAAGACATGCCGCTCGATGCATCCAATCCCGCGGCCGTTTGTTATTGTGGGCGGCCGACAGGGACGCGCGGCCACCCACCGGAGGGACCAGCATGACCGTCGATCTTAGTAAGATACGCGAGCATATGGAAGTAGTCGGCGCCGATGGCGTCCATGTCGGTACCGTCGACAAGGTCGAGGGGCAGCGCATCAAGCTAACCAAGGCCGACAGCGGCATGGGCTCGCACAAAGGCCACCACCATTATGTTCCGCTGGCTCTGGTCGCGGAGATCGAAGGAAAGAAGGTCTGGCTCTCGGCGAATTCGGAAGTCGCGGTGACGTTCGAGGAAGAGAAGTCCGACCCGACCTGACCGGCGTCCAGAACTCTAGCGGGACGACCAGACCGGAAAGAGATCGCCGTCGGCCGGCGTCGCCGCGTGGACGCCGCGGCTGATGGCGCGGGCCATCGTAGACCCCGCTGCGGCATAGAGATCGATCGCTGCATCGGCGCTGAGTTCGATGCCGCTCCTGCCGGTCGCGAGCGCAAAGACGAGATCGCCGTCGGCCGGTGTGTGCGTCGGCCAGATGGCGCGGGCAAATCCGTCATGCGCCGAAATCGCCAGCCGTTTGGCGGCCGACTTGGAAAGCACGGCATCGGTGGCAATGACGGCAATCGTCGTGCTGGCGCCCTCTGGCTGTTCCCCTGCGCGCCTGTCGCGGTACTTCAAGAGTATCTTCCTCGCGTCTTCCGGTATCGGGTCGGGATAACCCAAGCCGCCGAATTCATCGCCGATCTCGAAGGGAGCGGCCCAGAAATGGCGGCTGCGTCCGACCGTCACCGAACCGGTCGGGTTGACGGCGGCGAGCGCGCCGATGGTGACGCCGCTGTCGAGCATCGTCGAGGCCGAACCCAGCCCGCCCTTCAGACCGGAAGTCAGCGCGCCGGTACCGGCGCCGACCGTACCGAGCGGGAAATCGGTCGTTGTCGCCTGAGCCGCCTCGTAGCCAAGCTCGCGATAGGGCGGATAGCGGCCCCAATCCTTGTCGCCGCCATTGCGCAGGTCGAAGAGGATCGCGGCCGGCACGATCGGCACGCGAAAACCACCTACCTCGACGCCGATGTTTTTCTCCCGCAGCGCCGCCTGGACGCCGGAAGCGGCATCGAGGCCGAAGGCCGAGCCGCCGGACAGCACGACTGCGTGAATGGTCGCGATCGAGTTTTGCGGCTCGAGCAGGTCGGTCTCACGCGTGCCCGGTGCGCCACCCAGCACCTGGACTCCAGCCACCGCCGGCTCCTCGCAAAGCACTACCGTGACGCCGGACTTCAGCCTGGCGTCAGCAGCATTGCCGACGGTGAGTCCGGCGACGTCGGTGATCAGGTTGCGTGGACAGGTGCGGAACATCAGTTTTCCTCCAGCGGCACGAAATGGGAGCCGTCGAAACGGAAGGCGCGGAATGGGTTTTGGCTGAGATCACCCTTTTCGTCGAAGCGGACGGTACCGATAGCGGTCGCGAAATCATGGTCGGTCAGCGTCTTGGCGAGCGGCTTGCCGGAGCTTTCTGCGTCGACCGCTGCCGCCTTGGCGATCTCCACCGCGGCATAAGCCGGCAGCGTGTAGCCGTCGGTCACGATCTTCCTTTCGCCAAAGGCCTGCACGACCTTGGGGTCCGCGACTTCTGACCACTCCGGCAGCGCGATCATCAGTGTGCCGGCCGCATAGGGCACATCGCCGGGTGGCGTGCGCAGCGTCTCGCCGCCGGCGAAGGTGATGCCGGCATTGAGCGAGGCAGCGTCGCGCCCCATGATGGCGATGTCGTCGCCGTCGCCGCCGGCAAACACTTTCGTAGCCCCCGCTTTCTTCAGGCGGCCGATCAGCCCGATCTGGTTGTCGAGCTGCGGCCGGAACGTGTCGACGAAGACCGGTTTCAGCGCCGCCTGCTCGGCGGCCGCGCGGAAAGTCTCTGCGATCTCTCGGCCATAGATGGTGCCGTCATCGATAACGGCGAACAATTCGTTCTGCCAGAGCCGAGTGAGGATCGTGGCCACCGCATTGCGTTCGTCGTCGCCGCGCGGGCCAAGCCGGTAGACCGGCCAGCCGGTCTTGGCGCGGCGGTCGGTCAGGCTCTCGGTGCGCACGCCGATCGCTATGACCGGAATGTTGGCATCCTTCAGGATCGGCAGCGCCGCCTCGATCGCTTCGGTGCACAGAAAACCGACAACGATGTTGACCTTGGCATCCACGAACTGCCTGGCAGCCGCTGCACCGCCATCGGCAGTGCAGGCGTCGTCAACGGTTTGGACGGCGACGCCTTCGGCCTCCGCCGCCAGCGCGGTCCCCGCCTCGATCTGCTTGCCGAGGATCGCCGACGGCCCCGACAGCGGTGCGGCGACGCCAACCAGCGTCTCGGCATGGACGCTCGCGGCCAGCCAAAGCAGCGCGGCTAAAGTCGTCGTGAGAAGGCGCATTCGGGCGAAGAGGTCCTCCGTGCCGGGAGTATTGTTCCGGCACTATTCCAGCAAAGACCTAAAGGCTGCCTAATCCCGGTGCAACACGCGAATTCAGGATTGCGCTCAAGCACTTCGCTTGTGTCATACAATATGCAGCCATATATAACGAGCTTCCGTTTTGGCAGGTGGATCATCGGGTGCTGAAGATTAATGACATCGGGCCGCAAGCCTATCGCGATGCGATGGCGCATTTTGCCGGCCATGTGCATGTGGTGACCACGGACGGCCCGGCCGGGAGACGAGGCGCAACGGTGATTGCCGCCTGCTCGGTCTCGGATACGCCGCCCGCCGTGCTTGTCTGCCTCAACCGCGAAAATCCCAAGAACGAGGCCTTCATCCGGAACGGCAATTTCGCGCTGAACACGCTCGCCTCGGACCAGGAGGCGCTGTCGGTCGGCTTTTCCGGCATCACCGGCCTGCCGTCCGAGGAGCGCTTCGCGCTCGGCGAATGGGACGTGATCTCGACCGGCGCGCCGACGCTGAAAGGCGCGCTCGCCGTCTTCGATTGTCAGATCATCGATACCAAGGATTTGGCCACCCACCGTGTGCTTTTTGGCAAGGTGACAGGCCTGCGCATCGGCGATAATTTGCGGCCGCTGATCTACCACAACCGCGACTACCACGTTCTGTGAAAACCGCTCTTGCGCTTTGATGGGTTTGAGGCGCGCCCCCGTGGCGTGAAGGCGATGCTGCCGCGTGGCGACGAGTTCCGCGCCGTGCACAATCTCGGACGCGCTGGCCGATCCTTGCGCCCCGCTCGCCCAGCGGCCGGCCGCACCTGTGGACCTGCGGCGCTGGCTGGGAACTGGCGACAGGCGGGCCGCGTAGCCATATGTTTCGCAGCGATATATTCCTCTGGGACGTTCCCCGAGAAAACAGACTTTGTGAGAAGCGACGATGGACGAGAGCATTTATCTCGATGAGCTCCGCGATCCCCTGATCATCGCGGAAGGCTGGATGAAGAACTGTAAGAATGTCGCCATCGCGACCGTGGTCGAAACCTGGGGTTCGGCCCCCCGCCCGATCGGCAGCCATCTGGTCATCGACGCCGAAGGCAATTTCCACGGCTCGGTGTCGGGCGGCTGTGTCGAGGGCGCGGTGGTGGCCGAAGCGATCGACGTCATCGGCTCGGGCAAGCCGAGGATGCTGGAGTTCGGCGTCGCCGACGAAACCGCCTGGCAGGTGGGGCTGTCCTGCGGCGGCCGCATCAAGGTCTATGTCGAGCGGCTGGGTTGACTGCGGATGGATCCGTATGTTCTGAAAACATTGAACGAAGAGCGCCGCGCCAGGCGCGCCGCGGTGCTGGTCACCGACCTCGGTGACGGCCGCGACCGCATCGTGCGTGAAGGCGACCGCGTCGCGGGCGAGCTCGGCGCGGCGATCGCCAGTGCGTTCCGCACCGGCATCTCTCGATCGGTGGAAGCGGAAGGGCGGACTTTCTTTCTCAATGCGCATCTGCCGCGCCCGCGCCTGGTGGTGGTCGGAGCGGTGCATATCAGCCAGGCGCTGGCGCCGATGGCCAGGATCGCCGGCTATCCGGTCGAGATCATCGATCCGCGCACCGCCTTCGCCACGCCGGAGCGCTTCCACGATGTGGCGCTGCATGCCGAATGGCCGGAAGATGTGCTGAAGCGCAAGCCGCTCGACAGCTACACCGCGCTAGCCGCCGTCACCCACGATCCGAAAATCGACGATTTCGCGCTGAAGGCGGCGCTCGACGCCAGGTGCTTCTATGTTGGGGCGCTTGGCAGCAGGAAGACTCACGCCAAGCGGGTCGAGCGTCTGCTGGCGCTCGGCGCCAGCGCCGACCAGATCGCCCGCATCCATGCACCGATCGGGCTGGACATCGGCGCCGCGAGCCCGGCCGAGATCGCCGTCGCGGTGCTGGCACAGACCATCCACGCCTTCCGCTCGCGCGGCCTGGAAAGCAAAGGCGCGGTGGCGTGAAGTTCGGCCCGATCGCGATCGATGAGGCCGAAGGCGCGGTGCTGGCGCATGCGACCACTGCCGGCGAGCGGCGATTCCGCAAGGCGCATCGGCTGAACGGCGAGGACGTTGCTGCGCTGAAGGCGGCCGGCATCAGCGAAGTCGTCGTGGCCGTTCTGGCTCCCGATGACCTCGGCGAGGATGCCGCAGCCGAAAAGATCGCGTTGAGCATGTCCCATCGCAACGTGGAGACGAAGTCCGCTGCAACGGGACGCGTGAACTTGCATGCCGAAGCCGCAGGCGTCTTCACCGTCGACGCCAAGATGATCGACGCCATCAATGCCATCGACCCGGCGATCACCATCGCTACCCTGGCGCAGCACGCGCCTGTCGAGGCGGGCCAGATGGTGGCGACGGTGAAGATCATTCCGTTTGCCGTCGCTGCGAGCCTAGTCGATGCGGTGGCCAGGATTTGCGCCGGCGGCGAAATCTGCGCCGTCAACGCCTATCGCCCGGTCAATGTCGGCGTGATCCAGACGACGCTGCCCGGCTTGAAGCCGAGCGTGCTCGACAAGACGCTGCGGGTCACCGAGGCGCGGCTGGCGCGCTCCGGCGGCCGGCTGAAGGCGGAGCGGCGCACGCCGCATGACGTGACGCTTGTTGCGGAAGCAGCAAGCGCGCTGGCGCGCGACAACGACATGGTGGTGATCTTCGGCGCCTCGGCGCTGGCCGATTTCGCCGATGTCATCCCTGCCGCGATCGAGAAGGCGGGCGGCAAAGTCATTCGAGCCGGCATGCCGGTCGATCCCGGCAATCTGCTGGTGCTCGGAACGCTCGACGGCAAGCGCGTCATCGGCGCGCCCGGCTGTGCCCGCAGCCCGAAGGAAAACGGTTTCGACTGGGTGCTGGACCGGCTGATCGCCGGGCTTGACGTGACGGCGGGCGACATTGCCGGCATGGGCGTCGGAGGCCTGTTGATGGAAATCCCGTCCAGGCCGCAGCCGCGCGAGCCGCTGCCGTCGCGGTCGGCAAAGGCGGAGCCGAGGGTCGACATCGTGCTTCTCGCCGCCGGGCGCTCCAGCCGCATGGGCGGGCCGAACAAACTGCTGGCGCTGTTCGACGGCAAGCCGCTGGTGCGGCGCACCGCCGAGCGGGCGCTGGGATCGAAAGCGGCCAACGCCATCGTCGTCACCGGCCATCAGCGCGAGCGGGTGCGCTCGGCGCTCTCAGGTCT
>NZ_RZSV01000073.1:0-24857 GCF_004023205.1 Mesorhizobium sp. M1A.F.Ca.IN.020.03.2.1
GGGGAACTCCTCGAGATAGGCTTGGCGGAAGCGGGCGTCGGCGTTCCAGAGCGTCGGCAGGCAGCCTGCCGGCAGCGGCAGCTTGACCACGACATTGCCGAGCGTGCCGCGCGGCACCTCGTGGCCGGCATCGTCGAGAATGCGAATATCGTAGCCCGGCATCGGCACGCCCGGCGAGCCGTATTTCACCGGCAATAGCCAGAGCCCGGCCGGGTTGATGGTCATTGGCGAGCCGGTCTCGGTCTGCCACCAATGGTCGATCACCGGACGGTTGAGCTTCTGCTCCGCCCATTTGATGGTCTCGGGGTCGGCGCGCTCGCCGGCGAGGAACAGCGTGCGGAATTTCGACAGATCGTATTTCGGCACGAACTCGCCGCGCGGATCCTGCCCCTTGATGGCGCGGAAGGCGGTCGGCGCCGTGAACAGCGCCACCACGCCGTGCTCAGAGATCACCCGCCAGTAGGTGCCGGCGTCCGGCGTGCCGATCGGCTTGCCTTCGAAGAGCACGCTGGTGCAGCCATGCAGAAGCGGCCCATAGACGATGTAGGAATGGCCGACCACCCAGCCGACGTCCGAGGCCGCCCAGAACACCTCGCCGGGGTTGACGCCGAACTCGTTGTCCATCGTCCATTTCAGCGCGACCATGTGACCGCCATTGTCGCGCACGATGCCCTTCGGCTGCCCGGTCGTGCCGGAGGTGTAGATGATGTAGAGCGGGTCGGTGGCCAAGACCGGAACGCAGTCGACATTGGCGCCGGCGGCGCGCTCGCGGGCGACCGCATCGGCATAGTCAATGTCGTAATTGTCCTTCATCTCACAGTGCAATTGCTCGCGCTGCAGGATCAGGCAGGCATCGGGCTTGTGCTTCGACATCTCGATCGCCTTGTCGAGCAGCGGCTTGTAGGCGACGACGCGTCCCGGCTCCAGGCCGCAGGAAGCGGTGATGATCAGCTTCGGCCTGGCGTCGTCGATGCGGGTCGCGAGCTCATGCGAAGCGAAGCCGCCGAACACCACTGAATGCACGGCGCCGATGCGGGCCGAGGCGAGCATGGCGATCGCCGCTTCCGTCACCATCGGCATGTAGATAATCACCCGATCGCCCTTGCCGATGCCACGGTTCTTGAGGACAGAGGCGAGCGCGACCACCTCGCGCTTCAGTTCGGCATAGGTGAATTTCCGGATCGTGCCGGTGATCGCGCTGTCATGGATCAGCGCCAGCTGGTCGGCGCGCCCCCCCGCCACGTGGCGGTCGATGGCATTGAAGCAGGTGTTGCAGGTGGCGCCTGTGAACCAGCGGCCATAGACGCCCGCCGCCGGATCGAAGACCTTTTCGGCTGGCGAATACCAGTCGATCGCTTTGGCCGCTTCGGCCCAGAACGCTATGGGGTCGCGTTTCCAGCCCTCATAGACTTCGTGGTAGCGTGAGGCCATCGACTTTTCCTCCCCAGGAACATTCCGTCGTATGGCAATAGCCTAAGCCGCTTTGGCCGGCCATGTCTCCTCGCATTTTGGTCGGCGTTGCCGGCAAACGGATCCAGCCGCTCCCGGAGCGCGCTATGACGTCAGCAAGTGAATTCGGCTTAGAGCGGCAGTGCTGCCAGCATCAGCCCGATACCGCCGGCTATTAGAATGGCGGCCGCCAATGCCTTCCGATGGCGTTCGAATGCCGTCGGAGCGCGATCCCAGTTGTAACGCATACTGTCCACTCCCCAAAAAGCCGGCAGACTCTTAGCTTACTTATGGGAAAGATGGCAACCCTGGCGCGAACGGCGGCTTGATACTGGTTCCAGCTCACCATCATTCTCGCGCGAGTTGGATAGTCTTTCCGGGGAAGTTTTGATGGAAGGAACTTACGAAAAACCGGTTCCGGTCAGGCGCGGGAAGCTGTCGAGCATCGTTGCGGGCCCGAGCGGCCCGATAGGCCCGGCCGTCTGACACGCAGCGTAGCCCGCTTGGCAATGGACAGCGGCGGCATGCCGCGCTAATTGCAGTTCGGCATAGGGAGCGGGCGTATGGCTGAAATCGCCTTTGAAACGGTTCTGCGGATGGCGGACGACGCCTCCGTGCAGCATGTCGGCGACGGCGCCGTGGTGCTTCTGGCGCGCAGCGGCCAGCTTTACACCTGCAACGGCACCACCGAAGCGTTCCTCGACAAGGTCGACGGCGCCCGCAGCCTCGACCACATCGTCGATCTGCTGTCGGAAGAATTCGAGGTCGACAAGGCGACGCTCGGCGACGACATGACGGCGCTGGCCGCCGAGCTGGTGGCCGAAGGCATCCTTGCCGACCCGGGCGCGTGATGGCCGGCGGACCGTTCCTGCGCGCCCTGTTCCGCACTCATCTGTGGCTCAGCGCCCGGCTGATCCCGGTACTGGTCGCCCGGCGCGATTTCGAAAGCGTGCTGAAATTGGCGCCGCTGCAATTGCCCACACCCTATCGTGGCCTGCCATGCAGCTACGTCGTCGGCCGCGTCAACCGCACGGTTCGGCATCCCTGGGTGATGCGTGATCGCAGATGCCTGAGGGAAGGGCTGCTCGGTTTCCGCTTCCTGCGGATGGCGGGCTTCAACCCCGACCTCTATTTCGGTGTCGATGCCAAATCGATGCATGAGCCGCGCCTTTCGGCGCATTGTTGGGTTTGCCTCGACGGCAAGCCGGTGGTCAGCGACAGCCTTCCCGACATGGTTGAAATCTATCGCCACCCCGGCGGCAGCGTGAAGGCGCGCGCCGCTTGACCGGCGCCGCAGCCACCGTTTGCTATGACCTGAACGGCCAGGTCATCGGCATATCGGCAGAGCGCGCCGAGCTCTGGCCGAGCTTCGATCTGATGCTCGGCACATTGCGCGTTAATGAAGCGGTCGAACCCGGCTTTCGCATCGATATCCTCGAAACGTCGGCGCTGCCCGAAAACCCGGAAGGGAAGCTCGCCTTCGACGGCGAAGTGCCGCTGGACGGCCATTGCCGCATCATCGACGCCGGCGACGTGGTCCATCTGGTCTTTCCCGGCCTCCAGACGGCCTCGATCCGTGCCGACGAGGGTTCGGCCGAAATCCGCGTTCATCCCGACAGCAAGGTCAAATGGACGCTGCTGATGATGGTGCTGGATGCCGCGCTCGAGTCCGGCGGGCAGCACATGCTCCATACCGCCGGTCTGACGCTGCCCGATAGCGGGGCGCTCGTGCTGATCCATGCGCCGAGCGGCACTGGCAAGTCGACGACTTCAATGGCGCTGGCATCGCAGGGCTTCGGCCTATGCTCGGACGATGTGATGATCCTCGGTGCGACATCTGAAGGCACCCTGGCCTGGGGCATGCCGCGCAAGGTGAAGATCCATCGCAACACCGCGGCGATGCTGCCATTCCTCTCGCCCTGCCTTGGCGACAGATGGGACGCCGAGGGCGAGCAGGCCGTCTCGCTGGAGCGTCTCGCCGAGATCATTCGCATCGAGGACGTCCGTCCCAGGCCGGTCTCGGCGCTGCTGCATCTGGCGCGCTCGACCGACGGCCACACCCGGCTCACGCCCTTGGCCAGGACCGATGCGATGGTCGCGCTTGCCACCGACAATGTCAGGACCGGCCTGACCGGCCTGTTGCCGATGCAGCAACGGCGGATGGCGTCGATCGCGGCACTGGTCAGGGCCGTCCCCACTTTCACCCTGGAAGTCGGCTCGAGCCCGGCCGATGCAGCGGGGCTGATCCGCGGCGCGGTGGAGGAGTAGATCTCCAAACGGGCCTTCAGGCCGGATAGGGCCTTGGCCGGGCAAGCCGCTGGACCCAGCGGAAGGCGTCGCGGCTAAGGCGCGAGCGCATCTTGTCCCGCGAATTGACCCTGAGCAGCATGTTGCCGGTGATCAGCAATTTGGCGAGCCGTATCGACAGATCGGGCTTGATGCGGTTGGCAAGGGCGATCGCGCGCGGCTCGTCGAACAGCCGCCCGGTCACATTGAGCACGGTCGCCAGCTCGAGTTCGATGCCGGTCATACGCGCGGCTTCGAGAAGGCGCGCTTCGGCTTCCGGCGATTGCAGAGCGCGCACACCTTGCAGCACGTCGATACAGAGCTGCAGCCGGTGGAATTTGTGGCCTCCGGCGGCATGAACGATGGCGATGGTGAGCAGCGACGCCGGCGTGTCGGCCTCGCCGCCGTCAATGATCTGCAACTCGCGGAAGCCGAGCGACAGGCGCCGCCGCATGCCGGTGTCATGCACCAGATTGCCGTGCAGCTCGATCAGCAGACTGGAGTTCTCCTTCTCCAGCCACTTGAACTCCTGCAACTCATGCGATTCGGCCTCGCCGCTGCCAAGCGTGAAGCCGCATTCGGCGATCACGTTGTTGGCCTCGCCGATGCTGGCCGGATCGACAAGTATGTCGATGTCGGTGAACGGCCGATCGGCAGCATGGCGATAAAGCTTGCGCGCGAACACCGGGCCCTTGACGATGCGAGCCGCAACGCCTTTCGCGGCCAAGGCCTTCATGATGCGGTCGCCGTGATATTGCAGCAGCATCGACTGCCCGGTCGCCAGTGTCGCCTGATCGCGAAGCCCGGAGAGTTTTTGCCGCAGGGCGGCATCGTTCGGCAGATCGGCCTCGCCGATTTCCCGAAGCTTGCGCAGCATGATCGGCAGCACGCCGTGGAACTCGGCATTGGCGAGCAGCGCGATGAGGCTGCTTGCCGAGAGGGCCCCGCCCCGCTCGGACGGCGCCTCCGGATCGGCAAATTCGAGCAGCAGCTTTTCTTCGGCAGGTGAAAGCGGGAGCAGCATCAACCGGGCAATATCGCGAACAACAGGCGACCATGGTCGCAGAAAAGCCCGCGCGACGCTACATCCCCCAGCGCAGCGCCGCCGTGTGCACCGGAGCGTCCCAAAGCGCCGTCGTCTCATCCTCGAGCATCGTCAGCGTGATCGAGCAGCCTGCCATGTCGAGCGAGGTGACATAGGAGCCGACCAGCGAGCGGGTCACCGTCACGCCTCTCTTCTCGAAGATTTTTCGCGCGCTGTTGTACATCAGATAAAGCTCCATCGATGGCGTGCCGCCGAAGCCGTTGACGAAAAGCAGCGCCGGTCCCCAGGCGCGGTCACCAAGATCGCCGAGGATTGCCGTGCAGATCTCCTCGGCGATGGCGTCGGCACCCTTCAGATCATCGCGCCGCCGGCCGGGCTCGCCATGGATGCCGACGCCGAATTCCATCTCGTTGTGGCCAATGTCGAAGGTCGGCCTGCCCGCAGCCGGCACCGTGCAACTGGTCAGCGCCACGCCCATCGAGCGCGTCGCGGCGTTGACGCGGTCGCCCAGCGCCTTGAGCTCGGGCAGTGGCATGCCTTGCTCGGCCGCGGCGCCGACGATCTTCTCCACCACCAGCGTGCCGGCCACGCCGCGCCGACCGGTGGTGTAGGACGAATTCTCGACCGCGACGTCGTCATTGGTCACCACCTGCAGAACGCCGTCCGACATTTCGGCGGCCATGTCGAAATTCATCACGTCGCCTTCATAGTTTTTGACGATAAACAGGCAGCCGGCGCCGGTGTCGACGGCTTGCGCGGCCGCGAGCATCTGGTCGGGCGTCGGCGAGGTGAAGACCTGGCCGGGGCAGGCGGCGTCGAGCATGCCGTGGCCAACCAGCCCGCCATGCAGCGGCTCGTGGCCGGAGCCGCCACCCGAGATCAGCGCCACCTTGCCCGGTTTCAGCGTCTTGCGGCGAACGAATTTGTGCTCGTCGCCGATCGCGAGGATGTCGGAATGCGCGGCGACGAAGCCATCGAGGCTTTCGGTGAGGACCGTGTCCACCGAATTCAGAAACTTCTTCATGGCAGTCCTCCCGAATAGAGATCGCTCAGCCGCTGCCCCTGCCGGCGATGCTGGTGATCTTCTGGATGAATTCGTTGATCGCTCGGTCGAGCGCTGCGTTCTGCTTGTCGTCGCCGAAATCCGGCACGATGAGCGAGACGTGGCGCGTCTTGCGCGGACCCGAAGCCGCCGGCAGCTTGCCCGGATGCGCCTGGTGGTAGGCGGCCAGGAACTGGTCGCGCTCGGCCGGGCTGAAATGGCAGACGGAAAAGATAGCCGGCAAATGCTTCGACGGGATCGGGATCGAATAGGCCGGGCTGGAGATTTGCGTGACGAAACTGCGATGCTTGCCGAGCGCATCGGCAAGTCGCTGGCGCATGCCGGAAGGCCGCTGGTCGATGACTTGCGACAGGATGGTCTTATACGCGCGGATCGCGTCTTCCGCGCCGGCTTCTTGTATCTTGGCTGGCCTGGCCATGCTGTGCTTACACCGGGACGTCCGCTATGGCCGCCTTGGCCATGGCGAGTTGCGCCGGAGACACCGATAGGTCGCGCAGGCCGGCCTCAATCAGCGCCGGAATGGCGGCCGGATCGCCGCCCGCATCGCCACAGAGGCTGACCGGAATTCCTTTCTCGCGCCCGAAGGCCGCGACCGAAGCGATCAGCCGCATCACAGCCGGATGGCGGACAGCGTTGAGATGTGCAACGGCGGCGTTGTCACGCGCGGCTGCCATCACATATTGCGTCAGGTCGTTGGAGCCGATCGAGAAGAAGGCAACGTCGGCAAAAGCCTCCGGCGCGATGGCCACCGAAGGGACCTCGACCATGATGCCCAGCGGCGGCAGCTTGTGCGCAACACCGCGCGACGCGAGAGCGGCCTCCTCCTCCGCAAACAACGCGGCGGCCTGCCTGTGCTCTTCGGCCATGGCGATCATCGGAAACATCACCTTCAGATTGCCGTGGACGGCGGCGCGCAGCAATGCCCGGATTTGCACCCGGAAGATGTCGCTCCGCGCCAGCGACAGCCTGATACCGCGCAGGCCGAGAAACGGGTTGGTCTCCTCGACGGTGAAGTCGGGGATCGGTTTGTCGCCGCCGGCATCGATGGTGCGGATGGTCACCGGTTTTTCTCCGGCCCATTCCAGCACCTTGCGGTAGGCTTGGTACTGTGTCTCCTCGTCCGGCAGGGCCTTGCCGAACAGGAATTCGGTGCGCATGAGCCCGACGCCATCACAGGTCGCAATGTCGATGCCGTCGACATCGGAAGGGTAGGCAATGTTTACCTGCACCCGCACCGACGTGCCGGCCTTGGTCGCCGCCGGCTGGGCGAGAAAAGTCTGCGCCTGGCCTTGTCGCGCCGCGAAGGAGGAGGATGATTGCCGGAACGCCTCGATCTCCTTCGGCGAGGGCGAGAGCACGATGCCGCCATGCTCGGCGTCGAGCAGCGCGTTTCCGGTGGGCTCGTCCGCAAAGGCACCAAGCCCCACCACCATCGGCACGCCGCGCGAGCGTGCCAGCATGGCGACATGGCTGGCGGTGCTGCCGGCCTCGAGCGCAATGCCGCCGCCTCTGCTCCAGTCGGTTTCGAGGAAACGCGTCGGCGCGATGTCCAGGCCATAGAGGATGGCGCCGAGGGGCGCCGCGGTCTCGCTATCCTCGCTCAGCGCTCGCAGCACCTGGTCGCGGATGTCGCGCAAGTCCGAGGCGCGTGCCCGGAAATAGTCCTGGTCGGACGCCTCATAGCCGGCGATCTCGGCATCCAGTGCTTGCCGCCAGGCAGCGTCGGCCGGCTCTCCGGAGCCGAGCGCCGCGAAGGCGGGCGCGCTCAGCGCGACGTCCTCCAGCATGGCGATGTGGAATTCGAGGATGCCGGCGGCATCGCCATCGGCCGTCTCGACAAGCGAGGTCAGCCGGCTCACCGCCTTGCCGATGGCCGCCTTCAGCGCTGCTTTCTCCTCCGCCTCGCTCGCCTTAGCCACATAAGCAGCCGGTGGACGGTCGAGGTTGAACAGCGGCCCTTCGGCGTAGCCGGGAGAGGCAGGGATGCCCTCAATCCGCATGGCCCGCATTCCTTGCGGATTGAGAGGGCGGCAGACCCGGCTCAAGCGGAGCGGGCATGATCCGCATCCTCGTCGAAATCGCGCTGCACCAGGCCGACCAGCGCTTCGACCGCGTTGCTTGCGCCGTCGCCTCGCGCCCTTATGTGCAGCACGGTTCCTTTCGGCGCCTTGGCCGCCATGACCTTGACGATGCTCTTGGCATCGAACCAGGGGCCGTTGGCGGCGACTGCCACCTCCACCTCGGCCGCGAACGACTTGGCGAGCTTGGTGAACTTCACCGAAGGGCGCGCGTGCAGGCCCACCTCGTGGGTGATCAGAACCGTGGCTTCGGCGGATGCGGACATTCAGTCGATTCCCGTTCACTCACGACGGCGACAATTCATGCGCCGTCGCCACCACTTCCTTGAGCGAGGCACCCCCGGAAGATTCCGTCGCCGCCATCACCGCGCCCTCGACGATCGGCGCGTTGCAGACGACTATTCTGCGGGAGCGCGGCTCTCCGATCATTTCCACCGCCATCTCGCTGTTGGTCTCGGCGCCGCCGAGATCGACCAGGATGGCGACGCCCGCTTCCGACCAGGCCTTTTCGATCGCGCCCATGATCGCCTCGACGCTGGTGCCCAGCCCGCCATGGCCGTTTCCGCCGCACCATGCAAGCGGCACTTCGTCGCCCACCATCTGGCGCACCATGTCGGCCGTGCCTTCGGCGACCAGCGGCGAATGCGAGACGATGACGATACCGACATTGCTCATCAAGAACCCTCGATTGCTTCAGCGACTGCGCGCACCAAGAGCGCGGTCGACCGCGCCCCGGCGTCCATATGCCCGATCGAGCGCTCCCCCAGGAAAGAGGCGCGCCCACGCAAGGCCTTCATCGGCACGGTGGCCTCGGCCGCCTTGTCGGCGGCGTCTGCGATTGCGCCAGCCGTCTTGCCCTGCGCCAGTGCCTCATACACCGGCTGCAGCACGTCGAGCATCGTTTTTTGCCCCGGCTGCGATTTGCCGCGCGCCGAAACCGCCTCGATCGCCTTACCCAGCGCCGCTGTCAGCGCGGCGCGGTCGGGCGTGCCGGACAGTTCCTTGCCGAGCGCCATGAACAGAGTACCGAACAAGGGCCCGGAGGCTCCACCGACGGTCATCACCAACCTGGTGCCGATCGCCTTAAGCGCGTCCGGCAGCGGTTTTGCCGCGATTGCGGCCTTTTCGGCGCGGACCGCCTCGAAGCCGCGCTTCATGTTCAGCCCATGGTCGCCGTCGCCGATCGCCTGGTCGAGCGCGGTCAACTCGTCGGCATGCGCCGCGATCGTATCCGCTGTCGCCGCGATCAATTGTGAGAAATCGGGTGCGGCCATCGCCTGTCCTTCACGCCGGGACGAACATGGCCACCATGGCCGCGAACGCCTCGGCAACTGCAAACGCGCCCGGATCCGCTATGTCAAGCTGGCGGCCGATATAGGCCGAGCGACCGGCCTTCGCCTTCGGCATCGCTGCAGTCGCCTGCGCGCCCCGCCGCGCGGCCGAAGCAGCCGCCTCCAGCCCGTTCGTGTCGAGCGCCTTCAGAGCCGGCTCCAGCGCGTCGACCATTGTGCGGTCGCCGAGTTTCGCGCCGCCGTAGAAGGTCATGCGGTCAAGGCCGGCGAGCAGCGCCTTGCTGAGCGGCGCGCCGCCGTTGAGCGACTGCGCGGCAGCCGTGAAGAAGATCGACAAAAGCACGCCGCTGGAACCGCCCATGGAAGTTCCCAATGTATCGCCGATTGTGGCGAGAGTTGCGGCCTGGTGCGCGAGCGGCAGCGTGTCGACGCGGTCAAGCACGCTGCGTGCGCCGGTCGCCACCGTCGATCCCGTGTCGCCGTCGCCGGCTTTGGCGTCGAGGTCATTCAGAGCCTCCTCGAGCGAGATCAGCTTCTCGCAGACCGCAGCAATCAGCCGCTCGGCGCCGGCGTCACGGCTGGCCGCTTTGGCGATGTCGCGACCTGCCGGCTGGGCTATGGTCACCACGACCGGCGGGCGAACCGGCCTGGCCGGCAGCCAGGCATGCGGGCCGACCGGCGCCAGCAGCGCTGCCTCGCGCTCCGCCTCCAGCCTGATCAACGACAGCGAAAAGCCGTTCATGTTGAGCGCGGTCATCAGATGTCCGGGACCGATCGTCAGCCTCACCGCCTTTGCCAGCGGCGAGGCCAGCACGGCATTGGCGATCAACGACATTTCGAGCGGCGGTACCGATCCGAGATTGTTGATCAGCAAGGCATAGCGGCTGCCGGCATCGAGCCGGGCCGCGAGGCGGTCGGCCATGATGGCGACGAGCGCACTGGCGCTCTGCAGGGTTATGCGCTCCACGCCCGGCTCGCCATGGATGCCGAGACCGAGCTCGCCATCGCCGGCGCCGAAGCGGTCCTCGTGGGTCTGGCCGGGGATCGAGCAGGAGGAGAGCGAGATGCCGAGCGAAACAATATCCTTCGCCGCCGCCTGCGCTGCCGCCGCGACCGAGGCTAGGTCATGGCCGGATTCGGAAAGATGTCCGGCGATCTTGTGCACGAACAGCGTGCCGGCGATGCCGCGCGGCTGTGCGATGTCGGGCAGCGCGATGTCGTCGCCGACGATCACCATGTCGACCGCGAAGCCCTCGGCGCGGGCCTTTTCTGCGGCGAGGCCGAAGTTGAGGCGGTCGCCGGTGTAGTTCTTGACGATCAGCAGGCAGCCGGCCGGCCCGGTCGTCGCGCGGATCGCCGCCAGCACCGCCTCGACGCTCGGCGAAGCAAAGATCTCGCCGGAGACAGCCGCCGTCAGCATGCCGGCGCCGACGAAGCCCGCATGCGACGGCTCGTGCCCCGCGCCGCCGCCCGAAACGACGCTGACCTTCGCCTTGTCCCAGTCGGCGCGCAACACCACCTTGATCTCCGGATAGCCGTCGAGCCGCGCCAGCGCCCCGGAGCCGGCAGTGGCCAGATAACCGTCCAGCGCTTCGGTAACGATCGAGTCCTTGCGGTTGAAAAAGTGCTTCATGGATTTCGTCCAGTCCGTATCTGCGGGTCGTCAAAAAGTGCGGATGCGCCGGCTACATCAATCTGTGCCCGTCCGACCCAAAATAAAGCGGCGAGCGATAGCGGATCGTCACTCTGTCCCCCTTTGCGAGCGGCGTGTCGGGATCGGTCAGCGTCACCAGCTTCTTGGCGCCCACCGTGACATGCAGATGGTTCTGGTCGCCGAGATGCTCGACCCAGTCGACGACGCCGTCGGCATGGCCGTTCGCCGCCTTTTCGATCGCGAGATGTTCGGTGCGCGCGCCGATCGTCGTCGTACCGGTGGGCGCGGCGCCGTCGGGCAGCAACCCTGCCGGCAGAAGGTTGATCGCCGGCTGGCCGAGGCGAGCCGCGACATGAAGGTTTGCCGGCTCGGAATAGATCGCGCGCGGCGTGCCGATCTGCACCAGCACGCCCTCGGAAAGGATGCCGATGCGGTCGGCCATGGTCATCGCCTCGATCTGGTCGTGCGTGACATAGAGCATGGTGGCGCCGAGCTCGGACTGGATGCGCTTCAGCTCGAGCCTGAGATCGGCGCGCAGCTTGGCGTCGAGCGAGGACAGCGGCTCGTCCATCAGATAGATCGAGGGCTTTCGCACCAGCGCGCGGCCGATGGCGACGCGTTGCATCTCGCCGCCCGAAAGCCTGGTCGAGCGGTTGTTGAGCTTGTGGTCGATGCGCACCATCCGCGCGACTTCCTCGACGCGGCGGCGGATTGCTTCCTCCGGAAAACGCCGCGCCGGCGAGCGCAGCGGGAAGGCGAGGTTGTCGAAGACCGAAAGATGCGGGTAGAGCGAATATTGCTGGAAGACGAAGGCCGTATCGCGCTCGGCCGGCGACAGCGCCGTCGCATCATGGCCGCCGATGTAAATCGTGCCGCTGTCCGGCCGCTCGAGCCCGGCGATCAGCCTGAGCGTCGTCGTCTTCCCGGCGCCGGTCGGCCCGAGCAGCACGACGAACTCACCGTCCTTGATCTGCAGGTCGAGATCGCTGACCGCGACTGTCTCGCCGAAGCTTTTGGTCACACCCTGAATCTGCACGTCAGCCATGGCGCGCCTCCACTGCCTGATCGTACATGACGGTTTTCACCGCGCGTCCAGTGCCTTTCTCGAACAGCGACAGCCGCGCGCTGCTCAATGCCAGCCCTACCTGTTCGCCCGTATTTAGATGGATTCCGGCCGGCACCCGGGCCTTGATGATGCCGTCAGCCGTCTCCACCGCGACGATCTGCGTGGTGCCGAGATATTCGGTGCCGTAGATCGCGCCGCGCAGCTTCGAGGCATCGTCGAAGCGGATGTGCTCGGGGCGGATGCCAAGCGCCATGTCGGCCGGCGCAATATCCTCGCGCACTTCCGGGACCGTCACCCTGGCGCCCTGCACGACGATCTCCTTCGCACCCTTCGCGAGCCCACCGCCGAAGCGCAAGAAGTTCATCGGCGGCGAGCCGATGAAATCGGCGACGAACATCGTGGCCGGCCGGTCGTAAATCTCGCGCGGGCTGCCGAACTGCTCGATGACGCCGTGGTTCATCACCGCTATCTTGTCGGCCATCGACATCGCTTCCATCTGGTCGTGCGTGACATAGACGGTGGTGGCGTGGATGCGGTTGTGCAGCTCGCGCAACTCATGCACCATCAAATCGCGGAACTCGGTGTCGAGGGTTCCAAGCGGCTCGTCCATCAGGAAACATTTCGGTCGCCTGACGATGGCGCGGCCGAGCGCGACGCGTTGACGGTCGCCGCCGGCAAGACCGGAGACCGACTTGTCGAGCAGGTGGTCGATGCGCAGCAGCTTCGCGGTCTCCTCGACGCGGGCGCGGATCTCGGCCGACGCCATGCCTTGCGCCAAGAGCGGGAAGCCGATGTTCTTGCGCACATTCATATGCGGATAGAGCGCGAAGAGCTGGAAGACGAAGGCGATGTCACGCTCGCGCGCCCGGCGCATGGTGACGTCCTCGCCGCCGAGCAGGATCTTGCCGCCGGTGGGCAGTTCGAGGCCGGCGATCATGCGGAGCGTCGTCGTCTTGCCGCAGCCCGACGGCCCGAGCATCACGAAGAACTCGCCGTCCTCGACAACGAAATTGGAATCCTGCACGGCAACGAACTCGCCGAAGGCTTTCCTCAGGTTCTGAACACGGATCTCGGCCATTTCTATTCCGGGAATTTCGAGACGACGATGAACATGGCGGTGCCGGCGAGCATGGTGACGAAGGAATAGCTGTAGAGCGACAGCGCGAAAGGCTGGAACAGCATCAGGAAACCGATGGCGATGATCGCCGTGGCGATGTTTTCCATCAGGCCGCGTCTTGCCCAGACGGGCCAACGCGATTTGCGTTTTGCAGGCTGGATCGTGCTCATTTGCGCACCGCGCCGAAGGTAATGCCGCGCAGCAATTGCTTGCGGAGCAGGATGGTGAAGACCAGGATCGGCACCAGGAATATCGTGGTGCCGGCGGCGACTGCCGGCCAGTCCTGGCCGCCTTCGCCGATGATGGTCGGGATGAAGGGCGGCGCCGTCTGCGCCGTGCCGGAGGTCAGAAGCGCGGCGAACGCATATTCGTTCCAGGCAAAGATCAGGCAGAAGATGGCGGTCGCGGCAATGCCGGTGGTCGCCTGCGGCAGCACCGTGCGCCAGAAGGCCTGCAGCCGCGTGTAGCCGTCGATCATCGCCGCTTCTTCGTATTCGCGCGGGATCTCGTCGATGAAGCCCTTGAGCAGCCAGACCGCCAGCGAGACATTGACCGCGGTGTAGAGCAGGATCATGCCGAGCGCGGTGTCGGAGAGGCCGAGCTCGCGGTACATCAGATAGATCGGGATCGCGACGGCGATCGGCGGCATCATGCGCGTCGACAGGATGAAGAACAGGAGGTCGTCTGCCAAAGGCACCTTGAAGCGCGAGAAGCCGTAGGCCGAGAGCGTGCCGAGGAACACTGCGCAGAAGGTCGAGCCGAAGGCGATGATCAGCGAGTTGACGAAGCGCGGCAGGAAGTTGGACGGGCCGGCGATCACCATGTTGCGCTTGCGCACCGTCTCATCGCAGAAGCCGGTCGCCGGTCCGAGCGCGTTGATGTATTCCGGCGTCTGCCTGGTGCGGGTCGTGAACAGGTTGCAGTAGCCTTCGATGCTAGGCTGGAAGACGATCTTCGGCGGATAGGCGATCGAATCCGGCGGCGTCTTGAAACTGGTGGCGAAGATCCACAAGAGCGGCACGATCGAGATCAGCGCGTAGCCGACGACGAGCACGCCGGCGATCCGCTTCGAATTCGTCGAAGGTGCGACGACGGAATGGGCGGTGGTCAGGCTCATCTCTGCTTCACCTTGTTGAGTGCCTTGACGTAGATGTTGGCAAGGCCAAACACCGCGACGAACAGGACGATGGCGAAAGCCGAGGAATAGCCGGTGCGCCAGCTTTCGAAGGCTTGCCGCTTCAGCGTGATCGAGGCGACCTCGGTGGTCGAGCCCGGTCCGCCGCCGGTGAGCAGGTTGACCATGTCGAACATCTTGAAGTTCTCGATGCCGCGAAACAGCACCGCCAGCATGATGAAGGGCAGCGCCATCGGCAGGGTGATCGACCAGAACTGCCGCCAGTTGGAGGCGCGGTCGACCTCGGCCGCTTCATAAATGTATTCTGGGATGGAACGCAGACCCGCGAGGCAAATCAGCATCACGTAAGGCGTCCACATCCAGGTGTCGACGATGATGATCGCCCATGGCGCCAGCTCGACATTGGACAGCATCTGGACATTCGTCGGCGGGATGCCGGTGAGGAACGAGACGGCGTAGGCGAACAGTCCGATCTGCGGCTCGTAGAGGAAGCGCCAGAAATTGCCGACCACCGCCGGCGACAGCATCATCGGCACCAGGATGATCGTGGTCCAGATGGCGTGGCCGCGGAATTTCCGGTCGATCAGCCAGGCAAGCGCGAAGCCGATCACCGTCTGCAGCAGGATGGTCCAGAAGACGAAATGCGCCGTCGTCTGCATCGCGATCCAGATATCCTGGTCGCCGAGGATGCGCCTGTAGTTGGAAAGCCCGAGATTCTTGACCACTTCGTTCGGGCGGTTGGCGCGGTAATTGGTGAAGGAGAGGTAGATCGCCCAGAACAGCGGGAAGATGTTGATGGCTAAAAGCAGAAGGATCGTCGGCGAAATGAACAGCCAGGCGAGGCCCTTGTCGCTGATGCCCCGGATCTTCTTGGCCAACGGCTCGGGTGTGGCCCGTGCAGCGTTGTCCGCAGTCCGATTGAGCATGGTTAGTCCTGCATCGGTCACTGGTCAGCCTCGGCGCTGGAATTTATCTGAACTGCGTCCCGTGCCAAGGCGGCACGGGACGCCTGCTCGGGAGGAGCTTTACATCTTGCCGTCATCCTGGAAGATCTGCGTCCAGTCCTTGACGAGGCCGTCGAGCGCATCCTTGGCCGAGCCCTGGCCGGCGACGACATAGTCGTGGAAGCGCTTCTGCGAGGCCTGCAGCAGCGGCGCGTAGCTCGGCTCTGCCCAGAAGTCCTTCACGATCGCCATGGAGTCGAGGAAGGCCTGCGCATAGGGCTGGCTGGACGGGAACTTCGGATCCTTGACGACGGAGTTCAGACAGGAATAGCCGCCGAGCGACCACCACTTGGCCTGCACGTCCTTGTTGGCGAACCACTTGATGTATTTCAGCGCCGATTCCTGCTTGTCGGAGTAGGAAACCACCGAGATGCCCTGGCCGCCGAGCTGCGCGAACTGGTCGCCGTCGGGACCTTTCGGATTGGCGAAGTAACCGATCTTGTCGCCGCCGACATTCTCGTCCTTCTGCAGGCCGGGCCAGGTGAAGGCGAAGTTCATGTGCATCGCCACCTGGCCGGATTTGAAGGCATCGACGCCTTCGCCCATGTAGCTGTTGGAGGCGCCGGGCGGTGTGCAGCAATCATAGAGCGCCTTGTAGAATTCCAGCCCCTTCACCGATTTCTCGGAATTGACGAAGCCGTCCATCTCATAGGGCTTCTTCGGGTTCTCGTACTGGAAGCCGTAGCTGTAGAGGACGTCCATGGCGCCCATGGTGATGCCTTCGGAGCCGCGCTCGGTGTAGATCGAGGCGCCATAGACGGTCTTGCCGTCGATCTGCCGCTTCTGGAAGAACTCGGCGATCTGCCTCAGCTGGTCGAAGGTCGTCGGCGGGGCGAGGTCCCAGCCATACTTCTCCTTGAACTCCTTCTGCAGTTCCGGCCGCGAGAACCAGTCTTTGCGATAGGTCCAGCCGACCACGTCGCCCATGGCCGGCAGCGCCCAGTAGTTCGGCGTGTTCTTCGGCCATTCGGAATAGCCGACGACGGTCGCCGGCACGAAGTCGTCCATGCTGATCTTCTCCTTGTCGAAGAAGTCGTTCAGCTTGACGTAATGACCGTTCTCGGCCGCGCCGCCGATCCACTGGCTGTCGCCGATGATCAGGTCGCAGAGCTTGCCGTGTGAGTTGAGCTCATTGAGGAAGCGGTCGGCATAGTTGGTCCACGGCACGAATTCGAACTTCATGCCGATGCCGGTTTCCTTGGTGAAGTCCTTGGACAATTCCACGAGCGCGTTGGCCGGATCCCAGGCCGCCCAGCAAAGCGTCAGATCTTCCGCATGCGCCGCGTTCGAGACGGCGGTCGACGCGAGTGCCGCCGAGGCCAGTCCCAACGCCAGTTTCAAGGTCGATTTCATGCCTTACCTCCCATTTGCGAAACGCGTCCGGATGACGGTTTCAAAAGCCTCAACCTCGCTCCTCCGAGGGCCTGAACATGGCGCGCGCCGCGTCGCCGATGTTTAGTAATTTGTTTAGTGATGCTCTTTTTACTAAACAATGCAAGCGAATTCGTTGCTGCGCCGCAGCATGACGAAAGCGGTGCTTGAAATCGTTGGGAAATAACTGTTGGTGCTTGGCGGCTCGTGCTTCAGCCGGCTACCTGACGGTCTTCGGGCCCACCGTGACCGGCCGGATCCGCGGCGCCGGAGGCAGCAGCTCGCGGATGTCGGCAAAGGGGAAGAGGGGCTCGAACCGGAACGCCTCGGCCAGCGCGCCGGGCGCGCCGTTGCATTGGCCGGCGCGGAACGCGTTCTGCATGCGTGCACCGTTGAGATAATGCTCGGGCCCCTGTGAGCGATGCGCGAGAATGGCCTGCGCCTTGAGGTCCCAGTGGCTGGAAATGTCGACGTAATGCGACGGCGAGAAACCTGTGCCGCCCAGTGTGTCGGCATGCAGCACCGGTACCTCGAAGGACGCCGCGATGCGCACGCCATCCGACAGCGCGCGGTGGTCGCCGTGATAGTCGTTCGGCGCATGCGTGATCGCGAGGTCGGGTTGCACCTCGCCGATCAGCGCCTTGAGTGTGCCGATCAATGCGGCATCCGCAACCAGCGCCCCGTCGGGGAAATCGAGGAAACGCGGTGTGACGCCGAGCAGGGTGGCCGCCTCGGTCGCTTCCTCGCGCCGCGCTTTGACAAGCGCCTTCGGATCGCCTTTGCCGCCCTTGGCTCCGTCCGTGGCTATCGCAAAAGTCAGCTCTGCGCCTAGCGCGGCATAGGCGGCCAGCGTACCGAACATGAATATCTCGATATCGTCGGGATGAGCCCCCAGCGCCAGTATCTTCACTTCTTTTCTCCCGGAATTGGAACGTGCCGAACGGAATCCTGCTCGCCCTCATCGCCTATGCAAGCTATTCGTGGAGCGATGCCGTCATCAAGAGCCTGGGCGGGCAGTTCACCGTCTTCGAGATCGGCTTCTTCGTAACCTTGTTTGCCGGCTGTTTCCTGTTCTTCACAAGGCCTGCCGATGAGCGCTGGCGCGACTTCTGGCGCACCAGCCGGCCCTGGGCCGTGCAGGCCCGCGCCTGGGCGGGCATCGCATCGGGCGTGCTCAGCGTCTATGCCTTCACCACCATCCCGCTGGCGGAAGTCTACGCGTTGATTTTCCTGGCGCCCTTGTTCGTCACCATCCTCTCCACTCTCATCCTGAGGGAGAAGGTTGGGCCGTGGCGATGGCTTGCCGTGGTCGCCGGATTTGCCGGGGTCATGCTGGTCGTCAGGCCGGGTTTCCGCGAACTTCATCTCGGCCACCTCGCGGCCTTCGCCATCGCCTTTCTTGCCGCTACCAGCGTCATCCTGATGCGGTCGCTGGCGCAGCAGGAGAAGCGCACGACGATGCTCGGCGTGCTTGTCGGCTATGGCCTGCTGTTCAATGGCCTCGGCGTGGCGGCAACGTCCTTCACCTTGCCGGATGGCAGGCAGCTGATCTGGCTGGTCATGGCCGGCGCCTTCACCGCCGGCGGTCAGCTGTTGCAGCTTCTCGCGGCCAAATACGCGCCTGCCAACCGGATCGCGCCGACGCACTATTCGCAGATCGTCTGGGCGGTGGTGCTGGGCTCGTTGTTCTTCCAGGAAGATCCCGACCTGCTGACGCTGGCCGGCCTTGCAGTGCTCGGCGCCTCGGGCCTGCTGACCATGGTTCGCGAGGAGGTACGGCTGGGCACCGTGCGCTGGAACCCGTTCACGCGCACCAGGCTTTAGGCAATTCCGGGACAGGTTGCGCGCTCACCGTGGCCGCTGATATGCGGACGCCATGAACAGAGGAATTTTGCCGGAACTCCCGGTATCCGCCGTGCTGCCGGTGCTCGGCGAGGCGCTCGCCGGGCGCAACAGCGCCGTGCTGGTGGCGCCGCCCGGTGCCGGCAAGACGACGCTGGTGCCGCTGGCGCTGCTCGACGCGCCCTGGCTCGGCGAAGGCAGGATCGTGCTGCTGGAGCCGCGCAGGCTGGCAGCCCGCGCCGCCGCCCGTCGCATGGCCGAGCTTGTCGGCGAGGAGCCGGGTGGTACAGTCGGCTACGCGATGCGCATGGAGAACCGCACTTCAGCGCGGACAAAGATCCTCGTCGTCACCGAAGGCGTGCTGTCGCGCATGATCCTCGACGATCCCGAACTGCCCGGCGTTGCGGCGGTAATCTTCGATGAATTCCACGAGCGTTCGCTCGACGGCGATTTCGGCCTCGCGCTGGCGCTCGATGTTCAGGGCGCGCTGCGGCCGGATCTGCGCCTGCTGGTGATGTCGGCGACGCTCGACGGCGCGCGCGTCGCAAAACTACTGGCCGGGGCGCCGGTGGTCGAAAGCGAGGGCCGCGCCTTCCCGGTCGACATCCGCTATGACGAGCGGCCGGCCGGCATGGCGGTCGAGGACGCGATGGCCAAGGCGGTTCGCTCGGCTTTAGCCGCCGAGCAGGGCAGCGTGCTCGCTTTCCTGCCCGGACAGCGCGAGATCGAGCGCACCGCAGAGCGGCTAGAAGATCGCCTCGGTGCCGATACCGACATCGTTCCGCTCTATGGCCAGTTGGACAACAGGGCGCAGGATGCCGCGATCAAGCCGGCGTCGCCTGGCCGCCGTAAAGTGGTGCTGGCGACCTCGATCGCCGAGACCTCGATCACCATCGACGGCGTGCGCGTCGTCATCGATTGCGGCCTGTCGCGCCTGCCGCGCTACGAGCCGGCAAGCGGCCTGACCCGGCTGGAAACCGTGCGCGTCAGCAAGGCTTCCGCCGATCAGCGGGCCGGCCGCGCCGGACGAACGCAGCCGGGCGTCGCCATCCGATTGTGGCGTGCCGAGCAGACGGCGGCGCTGCCCGCCTTCACACCGCCGGAAATCCTCGAGGCTGACCTTTCCGGCATGTTGCTCGACTGCGCCGCTTTCGGCATCGCCGATCCGTCGAGCCTGTCCTTCCTCGACCCGCCGCCGGCGCCGGCGCTTAACGAAGCGAGGGTGTTGCTCAAAGCGCTGCATGCAATCGATGACGCTGGCCGCTTGACGGAGGCGGGCGCGGCGATGCGCAAGCTCGCTCTGCCCGTGCGGCTCGCGCACATGGTGGCCGAAGCGGCTGAGATCGGGCAGGCGCAGGAAGCGGCGATCCTTGCCGTGCTTTTGACGGAGCGCGGGCTTGGCGGCGACAGCGCAGATTTGGAACGGCGGCTGATCCGCTTCCGCGCAGAAAAATCGCCGCGCGCCGGTGCCGCCCGGCAACTTGCCGCACGCCTGGCCAAGCAGGCAGGCGGGGCAAGGGCAGACTCGCCAGCCGCGCCCGGCGCCTTGCTGATCCATGCCTGGCCGGATCGTGTCGCCAGAGCCCGCGGCGAGCGCGGCCGCTTCGTGCTCGCCAACGGTTCCGGCGCGATGGTCGATGCTGCCGATCCACTTGCCGGCGAGAGCTGGCTGGTCGTCGCCGATCTGCAGGGCAAGGCGCAGAATGCCCGTATCACCGCCGCCGCGCCCGTCGACGAGGCCCTTATCCGCACCGCGCTTGCCGACCGCATCGAGACGAAGCGCGAGACGAGTTTCGACCGCGAGCGCCGCGTCGTGCGCGTGCGCGAGACCGCTCGCCTTGGCGCCATCACCCTTTCCGAGCGCATGCTGCCCGCACCTTCCGGTGCCGAGGCCGATCGGGCCATGCTGGACGCCCTGCGCGAGCACCGCCTGTCGCTGCTCGACTGGGGCAAGGAGGCGGAAACGCTGCGCCAGCGGCTCGGCTGGCTCTATCGCGGCCTCGGTTCTCCCTGGCCCGACGTCTCGGACCAGGCGCTTCTCGACCGTCTCGACGACTGGTTGCTGCCTTTCCTTGCCGGCGAGGCCTCCTTCGCGGCGATCAGGCCGACGGCGCTTGCGGCGGGGCTGATGTCGCTGGTCCCGCACGACCTGCAGCGCGAGGTCGACGCGCTGGCGCCGACCCATTTCGACGCGCCCTCGGGCAGCCATGTGCCGATCCGCTATGACGGCGAATGGCCGGTGCTGGCGATCCGCGTGCAGGAGCTGTTCGGTCTCGATCGCCATCCTTCGATCGCTGGCGGTAGGGTGCCGCTGACTCTGGAGCTCTTGTCGCCGGCGCACCGCCCGATCCAGACGACGCGCGATCTGCCCGGCTTCTGGCGCGGCTCGTGGGCGGATGTGCGCACCGATATGCGCGGCCGCTATCCCAAGCATGTCTGGCCGGAAAACCCGCTGCTGGCGGCCGCCACCAGCCGCGCCAAGCCGCGCGGGACATAGGTTCGTGCCGCTTTCGGCGGGCCATTCGCGTTAGTGGGCAACGCGCGTTGGCGATTGGCGCAAACGCCCATCACTTCGTCATCCTAGGGCCTGCGATCCGCTTCGCGTCGCTCCGCCCGTGGATGACGAAATCGCGAGGGGCCTCGGCCAATCATCAAGCCCTCATGATGGTGAACCGAAACAACGGCCGCTGACCGGTCAAGTCGCCGTCACAGCGCTACTAGCGCTCACCCTCCTGCGGCTATAATCGTAAGTCGATGATCAATATTCTGCGCGCGCCCGATTCCCAGCAGAGCCAGCGGCTGCGGCTCAACACGCTGATCCGCCTGCGCTGGCTGGCCATCGTCGGCCAGAGCATGGCGGTGCTTGTCGTCGCCTACGGGCTGAAATTCCCGCTTCCGGTCTCGCTGTGCTTCGCGCTGATTGCCTGCTCGGCCTGGATGAACCTCTGGCTCACCTTCCGCTATCCCGCGGCGCATCGGCTGACCCCGCTCTCGGCCTTCGTCATCCTTACCATCGACAGCCTGCAGCTCGCCGGCCTGCTCTATATGACTGGCGGCCTGACCAATCCGTTCTCGGTCCTGCTCTCGGTGCCCGTCGTCATTTCCGCCGCGTCGCTGCCGCTGCGCCTCACCGCGGTGCTCGGCGCGCTGGTTATCGCGGCGGCCACGCTGCTTGTGTTCTTCCATCTGCCGCTGCCCTGGTACGAAGGCGCGCCGCTGTCGATGCCCTTCATCTATGTCGCCGGCATGTGGATGGCGGTGTTCGCCTCGATCGCCTTCACCGCGATTTACGCCTTCCGCGTCGCGGCCGAGGCACGCCTGCTCGCCAACGCGCTCGCCGCCACCGAGCTGGTGCTGCAGCGCGAGCAGCATCTTTCGGCGCTCGACGGCCTCGCGGCGGCCGCCGCGCATGAGCTCGGCACGCCTTTGGCCACCATCACCGTCGTCGCCAAGGAAATGGAAAAGGCGCTGGGAGAAGATCCGAAATTCAGCGAGGACGTGAAGCTGCTGCGCTCGCAAAGCGAGCGTTGCCGCGAGATTTTGAAGCGGCTGACCAGCCTGTCCTCGGAAGGCGAGGCGCATCTTTCGCGCCTGCCGCTGACCTCGCTGGTCGAGGAAGTGACGGCGCCGCACCGCGACTTCGGCATCTCGATCCGGCTGCGCCCCGGCGAGCGCATCGGCCCGGAGCCGGTCGGGCAGCGCAGCCCCGGCGTCATCTACGGGCTCGGCAATCTGGTCGAGAACGCCGTCGACTTCGCCAAGAACACGGTCACCGTCAGCTGGAACTGGGACGGTGAGGAGGTCTCCTTCTCGATCATTGACGACGGGCCGGGCTTCCCGCCGGAAATCATCGACCGCATCGGCGAGCCCTATATGTCGACGCGCCAGGGGACGGAGGCCGGCGGCGGCCTCGGGCTCGGGCTTTTCATCGCCAAGACGTTGCTGGAGCGCTCGGGCGCGACGATCGATTTTCGCAATTCGAGCGGGCTCGGCGAGGGGGCGGTGGTGCAGATCACCTGGCCTCGCGGCGTCTTCCTCAATCCCGAGCATGCCCCGGGCACCGCATTCGACAATGCGTGAGCCTATGCATTTGGCGCATGGCAGCTTTGTTGCCGGGTGTAAAAATTGGACATTGCTGTTGCAGAATTGTATCTGCGTAAAAGTAAGGCAGTAGGATGCTGACGCAAATGAGCGCAGAAGAACCCACCGGCGCAATGGTAGAAGGCGAGGACACCTCGCTGCTGATCGTCGACGACGACAAGCCATTTCTCACCCGGCTTGCCCGCGCCATGGAAACCAGGGGCTTCGCGGTCGAGACGGCGGAAAGCGTGGAAGAGGCCGTCGCCAAGGCGCGCGCCCGCCCGCCGGCCTATGCGGTGGTCGACATGCGGCTCGGCGACGGCAACGGCCTCGACGTGGTCGCCGCCATCCGCGAGAAGCGCGACGATTCCCGCACCATCATCCTGACCGGCTACGGCAACATCGCCACCGCGGTGACGGCGGTGAAGCTCGGCGCTGTCGACTACCTGTCGAAGCCCGCCGATGCCGACGACGTCTTCGCCGCGCTGACCCGCACCGCGGGCGAGCGGGCAGCACCCCCGGAAAACCCAATGTCGGCCGACCGCGTGCGCTGGGAACATATCCAGCGCGTCTATGAAATGTGCGACCGCAACGTCTCCGAGACCGCGCGCCGGCTCAACATGCACCGGCGCACCCTGCAGCGGATTCTGGCAAAGCGGGCGCCGCGGTAACCTGCTTAAACGCGCGTACGGTGCTGCCGATGGCGAGTGTCGAAGGCAGCGCTGGCTGCCGCCTAGCAACGCTGGCGATTGGCGAAAACCGCGATGAGAGCGCCCCTCTCCCCGTCATACGGGGAGAGGATGCCGGCAGACAGGTGAGGGGCGGCGCCGGCGCTTGCAAGGAGGGCGACGGTGGCCGACCGGTCCATTGCTTGCCCCGTCGTGCGCGTTTGAGCATCATCGCGAAGGACACCGGCCGGCGGGCCATGTGACGGAGGGGGCATGCGCGACGAGCGGCCGAAATCGATGCTTCGCGAATTCCTCGACGGCGAGGCGGCCGGCGGCATCATCCTGATGGCGGCCGCCGCCCTTGCGCTCATCGTCGCAAACTCGCCGCTCGCCGAAACCTATTTCGCCGCCCTCCACGCCTATCTCGGTCCGCTCAGCGTCTCGCACTGGGTGAATGACGGGCTTATGGCGGTGTTCTTCCTGCTGGTCGGGCTGGAGATCAAGCGCGAGATGCTGGACGGCCAGCTCTCAACCTGGCCGCGCCGCGTGCTGCCGGGCATCGCCGCGGCCGGCGGCATGGTGTTTCCGGCGCTGGTCTATGTCTTGATCAACCGCGACAACCAGGCGGCGCTTTCCGGCTGGGCGATCCCCACCGCCACCGACATCGCCTTCGCGCTCGGCGTGCTGTCGCTGCTCGGCAGCCGCGTGCCGGCCTCGCTTAAAGTGTTTCTTACCGCTTTGGCCATCATCGACGATCTCGGCGCCGTCATCATCATCGCGCTGTTCTACACCAGCGGCCTGTCGCTCGCCTATCTCGGCGCCGCCTTCGCGGTCATCGCCGTATTGATCGTACTCAACCGCATGCGGGTGATGAACCTCTTGCCCTATCTCGTACTCGGCGCGGCGCTTTGGGTGCTGGTGCTGAAGTCGGGCGTGCATGCGACGCTTGCCGGCGTGGCGCTGGCGCTCACCATCCCGCTCGAGCGTTCGCCCGCCATCGGTCACGACGTCGAACACTCGCCGCTGCACCGGCTGGAACATGGCCTGCACAAGCTCGTGCCCTTCATCGTCATCCCGATCTTCGGCTTCGCCAATGCCGGCGTCTCGCTCGGCGGCCTGAGCGTTGCCGCGCTGGTCGAGCCTCTGACGCTCGGCGTCGCCGCCGGCCTCGTCGTCGGCAAGCTGGTCGGCGTCTTCGGCGCCTCGGTTCTCGCCATCCGGCTCGGCCTCGCCGACCTGCCGGCCAATGCTGGCTGGCTGCATATGATCGGCATTTCGCTTCTTTGTGGCATCGGCTTCACCATGAGCCTGTTCATCGGCCTGCTCGCCTTCGCCAATGACGCGGCCCTTCAGGACGCGGTAAAGGTCGGCATACTCGCCGGCTCGCTGATCGCCGCGCTGGTCGGCGCGGCGGTGCTGCTGATGGCGCCAGCGACGGGTGGGGCGGAAGAGGATGTGGAGTAGGCCAGACCGCAACGCCCCGTTCCTCTCCCCGCCTTCGCGGGGGGCGAGGACATGGGTGCTATTCACTCTCGCCATCCAGCGCCGGCACCGCCACGCCGGCAAGCTCCGCCGCCAAGAGCCGCGCCGCGCCGGCGCGGGCGATCCTGAGCATCAATGCCTTGCGCGTCGCGGCCGCGATGCGGTGCTCCGGCGCCTCGCGCAAGATCTCCGCGCCATAGCCGTCGGAGAGGATGAAGCCGCATT